>JAYUCA010000251.1:0-1763 GCA_043740535.1 Rhodospirillales bacterium
CGCCAGGATCGACAGCGTGGCCCCAACCACCAGCATCAGCACCGCCTTGATGATCTGCACCCATGTCGTCGCCATCATGCCGCCGAAGATCACGTAGCAGACCATCAGCACGCCCACGCCGATCTCGGCATAGACATAGTCCACGCCGAACAGCAGCTGCACGAGTTGCCCGGCGCCGACCATCTGCGCGATCAGGTAGAAGATGACGATCACCAGCGTGCTGGCGGCCGCGAAGGCCCGCACCGGCGTCTGCGACAGCCGGTATGATACGATGTCGGCGAAGGTGAACTTGCCCAGGTTCCGCATCCGGTCCGCGAACAGCATCAGGATGACGGGATAACCCACGGAATAGCCGGCCGCATACAGCAGCCCGTCGAAGCCGTTGGCGAACACGAGACCCGCAAGCCCCAGGAACGCCCCGGCCGAAATCAGGTCCCCGGCGATGGCCAGCCCGTTCTGGAACCCGGTCAGATGGCCGCCGGCGGCGTAGAAATCCTGCACCGACTTCGTGCGCCGCGCCGCCCACCAGGTGATCGCCAGGGTCAGCAGCACCAGGCCCATGAACAGGCCGATGGCGGTGACGTTGGTCCCCCCGGGCTCCGGCCCGGCCGCATAGGCGGGCGCCGCGGTCAGCAGCAGGATCACCGCCGCCAGCCCGGCCGTCTTGCGGTCGGCCGCCCGATTGGCCGCCAGCACATAGATGCCGCCCAGGCCGATTGACCCGAAGATCAGCGCCAGGCCATACACGAACCACAGGGTCAACGGCTTGCCCGCCGTGACCGGCGTCGCCAGGCTCAATGGGCTGAACGCGGCGAACAAGAAGAATGCCAGGACAGGAACCGCCAGCACGATGGTCAAGATCAGCCCCAGCCGGGCGGACCCGGCGCTCGATGCTCCCGCATCAGCCCGCTCGGCCCCGTGATGATGTCCTGTCGTCAAGTCTCGATCCAATTCCGCCTCCGTGGTGACAGGGGCCGGTGGTTCAGCGTCTTCCCTGGACCGGACATTTGAGCAGCGCCGATCTCGAGAATACGGTATACCGAACAAACTCGGGCGAGCGCCAAGGAAAAACATGCAGCCGCTGCAGAATTCTCCGGACATCGCCGAGTCCGTCTACGAATCGCTGCTCGATGCGATTTGCGATGGCTCGCTGGAGCCGGGTCAGCGGCTGATCGAAGGCGAGCTGGCGGTGCGGCTGGGCGTGTCGCGCATGCCGGTGCACCAGGCGCTGAAGCAGCTGCGGCGTGAGGGCTTCCTGATCGAGACCGGCCGCCGCGGCCTGGCTGTCGGCACGATCGACAGCCGTTTCGCGCACGAGATCTACGAGCTGCGCGCAGCCCTCGATTCAGCCGCCGCGGTGGCAGCCGCACAGAACGCGGCGCCGTCCGACCGGGCACGCGGCGAATCGATCATCCGGGCCGGCCGCGCCGCGGTGGCCGACGGCGACCTGCGCGCCATGGCGACCGCCGACTTCAACTTTCACGACTTCGTCTACGACCTGTCCGGCAACAGCCTGATCTCGGCAGCCGCGCGGATGAACTGGCACCATGTCCGCCGCTCGATCCTGCTGCTGGCCAAGCGCCCGATCCGGCTGGGGCCATTCTGGGACGAGCATGACGGCATCCTACAGGCGGTGATCGCATGCGACCCGGCTGCGGCAGGGCAGTTGGCGCGGGAGCATGCGGTGGGCTCGGGGAAGATCGTGTCGGCGCGGTAGTGCCCGCGGCGACGACAACTGCGAAACCCACCAACACTCCAAGGTC
>JAYUCA010000252.1:0-2980 GCA_043740535.1 Rhodospirillales bacterium
GTCTGGGGGCCCCCTTCTGCCTGGCCTCCAGCGTCGCGCGGGTGGCGGCCATGGCGGGCGGGCTGCACAGGCCGGGGATGCCGGCCGTCGATGCGGCCAGGGTGTCGCGGGCCAGGACCGGCAGGAAACGGGGGTCGTTCAGCACCGGCCGGGGCCAAGCCTCGAACAGGTGGCGCAGCCGGGCGAGCAGGGCCGGGCCCGCTTCGCTGACGGCGAAGAAGGCCACGTCGTGGTCCGGGATGATCCCGGGCAGGGGACGGTCCGGAAGAAGATACAGCAGGTCCAGGCGGACATCGATCTCGTTGGTGATGAAGTCGAGCGGCGCGTTGACCATCAGGTCGCCCGGGCTGGCGAGGGCCAGCAGGCGTAAGGGTTGACGCAAACGGGAGCCTTGGACCCGATACAGCGCGCACAGGTCGAAGGCCGCGGCCTGCAGCTTCAGGCCTTCGGCACGGTTGAAGGCCAGTTGGGCGGCGATTGCCAGGTCATAGAGGCGCGCCGCCTGGTTCTCGTGGCCCTGGTGGCGCAGTTCGACGCGGTCGATCAACCGATCGTGATCGTGACCTTGGTAGGCAAACCCGGTCAGGTCCGCGGCGCCGCAGACGGCGGGTGGGATCATATCGTCATCGAGGACAGGGATTCTTTCGGCGCCGGACGACATCGCAAACCCCGTTCTGGACCTGCCAGACCGTCCCATCGAAAGGTTTACAGGGAGTTTACGAAGCTGCCCTGGGGCGGGACAAGGCCGGCGAGCCGCGCCCCGGCCGTCGCCACGTATTCCGGGTCCATCTCGATGCCGATCCCGGTGCAGCCCTCCTCGACGGCTGCCACGACGGTGGTGCCGGCGCCGGCGAAGGGGTCCAGCACGACGGCGGCGGCCTTGCCGTGCAGGCGGATGCACCAGCGGGGCAGGTCGAGCGGGAAGGTGCCGGGGTGGCTGAACTTCTGAGACTTGCTCCGCACCGTCGCGTAGGGGACGAACCAGGTGTCGCCGCGGCAGCGCAGGTCCTGCGAGTGGCCGCGCCGGGCGATGTTGCTTTTGTCCTTGAAGGGCACGCCGATGCCCAGCCGGTCCAGCCGCACGTCGCCATGGTGGGTCAGGTGGAAGATGTGCTCGTGGTTGCGGTGCAGGAAGCGCTCGCCGGGCACGGGCTTGAAGTGGCCGACGCCGTCGTCGCCGATGGCGATCGACTTGATCCAGGCGATGTGGTTCTGCAGCGCGAACAGCGGACGCAGGCGGACGATCAGCTCGAACGGCAGCCAGGGCTGGGTCGATGACCCGGCGACGTTCAGGAAGAACGACCCGTCCGGCCGCAGCACCCGGCGAAGCGCCGCCGCAACCTGCACCATCCAGTCCAGATAGTCCGCCTCCTCGCGCCGGTCGCCATAGGTGGAATAGGCGATGCCGAGGTTGTAGGGCGGCGAGGTCACGATGACATCGACCGACGCCTCCGGCAGCTTGGCCAGGACGTCCAGGCAGTCGCCGCAATGAAGGTGGTGCGCCCCCAGTTGCGGCCCGGTCCGCAGCATCGTCTAGCCGGAACGGGCGGCGGACAGGCGCCAGGCGGGGTCGGGCTGCGACAGGTCGCGCTGGAAGGTCCAGATGTCGGTGATCTCCGTCACCGCATCGGCGCCGGCCACGGGGCGGCCGTCGCTGGCGAGGGTTTCGGCGATCTGGTCGGACACGAACTGGACGGTGATGTGCGCGGTCGTGCCGTCCAGCAACGCCTGCTCGATGCTGGCGCGCTCGATGCTTTTCACCTCGCTGCGCTGCGTCTCGTGCGCGGTTTCCCGCCCCGAGATGGCCTGTTCGAAGCTGCCGTAGGTCGAATCGCCCAGCAACGGGCGCAGCGCGACACGGTCGCCGGCGGCGAAGGCGGCGACGATCATGCGGAACGCGGCTTCGGCGCCCTGCAGGAAGTGCGCGGGGTCGAAGCCCTGATCGACGCTGCGCATGCGCTGGAGCGTGATGCCGACGGGGCTGGCCGGGTCAGGCAAGGCGCGGCCGGCGGGCGCGGGCTCGGCGCGGGCGTCGATCGTGGGCGGGGTGCGCGCCATGCCGGGGACGGGCACGGGGCCGCCGGGGCGCTCGGCCTGGGGCGGACGCTCATACCCGGTGCGTCGGCCCAGGATGCCGCGCAGGCGCAGGACGAGGAACGCGGCGATCATGCCGAACAGCAAGAGGTCGATTGGAAATCCGCCGCCGCCCATAGATCCAGTCCTTCCCAGTCCAGGCACACATGGCTACGCGCCGCCCTGGTATGAAGCGATGAACGGGATTCTTTTAGGCGTCCAGTGATTTACGTCACATTGACGTCGATCAGCCCCGCATCGCCTAGCGTTGCCGGGGATCAGCGCATCGCCTAGCGTTGCCGAAGATCAGCGCATCGCCGCGCGTTGCCTCGTGAGCCCCAGAATGGCGGTGCTGAGCGGGGCCGGGCGATCGACCCAGCCGGCGACCTCCACGACGGCGCCCAGCAGGGCCTCGATCTCCAGCGGGCGGCCGGCTTCAAGGTCCTGCAGCATGCTGGTGCGGTGGCGGCCGACCTCTGCGCCGCCGTCCAGGCGCTTGTCGACGTCGATGGCGAAGCGGATGCCCAGCGCCTCGGCCACCCCCTGCCCTTCCAGCATCATCGCGCGGGCCACCGCGCGGACGGCCGGGTCGCCGGTGATGACATCCAGCGTGCCGGTGGTCAGCGCGCTGATCGGGTTGAAGGCCATGTTGCCCCACAGCTTCACCCACAGCTCGTCGCGGATGCGCGGGCGCACCGGCGCCTTCAGCCCGGCGGCGATCAGCAGGCGCGACAGGCGTTCGGCGCGCGGGCTGCGGCTGCCATCGGGCTCGCCGAGGCTGAAGCGGTCGCCGAAGCTGTGGCGGATCACGCCGGGCGCGGCGATCTCGGCGGCCGGGTACAGGATGCAGCCCAGCGTCTGCGACGGCGGCAGGCCGCGCCACAGCGCGCCGCCGGGATCGACGGCC
>JAYUCA010000253.1:0-5533 GCA_043740535.1 Rhodospirillales bacterium
CTGCTATTGTCCGACCTGACCTGGCGCGCGCGCCAGGACCAGGCCATCGAGGACGTGACCGGCGGACTGCGCCTGTGGCGCCTTGCGATCACGCTCGGCTGGTTCGACATCCGCCTGCGCTACCGCGGCTCCGTGCTGGGGCCGTTCTGGCTCACGATGTCGACGGCCGTGATGGTGGCGGCGCTGGGCGTGCTGTATTCCGCGCTGTTCAAGATGGAGCTGCACGACTACCTGCCGTTCCTCGCCCTCTCGATCGTGCTGTGGAACTACCTGTCGACGCTGGTGTCCGAGGCCTGCACCTGCTTCACGTCGGCCGACGGCATGATCCGCGCCATGCGGATGCCCTACACGCTGTATGCGGCGCGCGTGATGGTTCGCAACACGCTTGTGCTGGGCCACAACGTGGTGGTGATCATCGCCGTCTACGCCTGGTTCGACGTCTGGCCCGGCTGGGCCGCCCTCGGCGCGCTGCCCGGCGTCGTCATCTGGATGATCGACGGCATCGCGTCGTGCATGCTGCTCGGCGCGCTGTGCGCCCGGTTCCGCGACATCCCGCCCATCGTCGCCAGCCTGATGCAGATCGCGTTCTTCATCAGCCCGATCATCTGGAAGCCGGAGCTGCTGACCGGCTACAAACGCGACCTGCTGTTCCTCAACCCGTTCTACAGCCTGCTCGAGATCGTGCGCGCGCCGCTGATGGGCGAGGCGGCGCAGCAGAACGTCTGGCTGGCCGCGCTGGCCTACAGCCTGGTCCTGATCGTTATCACCTGGTTCGGCTTCGTGCGGGTGCGCGGCCGGCTGGCGTTCTGGGTCTAGCGCGATGGCCTCGATCGCAGTCACCGGGATCGACGTCGAGTTCCCGATCTATCACGGCAACAGCCGCAGCCTGAAGCGCACGATGTTCGCCGCCGCCAGCGGCCGCCTGCATGAGGACGCGCGCCACCGCATCGTGGTGCAGGCCCTGCGCGGCGTGTCGCTGCAGCTCGGCCAGGGCGAGCGCCTGGGCCTCGTGGGCCACAATGGCGCCGGGAAGACGACGCTGCTGCGGACGCTGGCCGGCATCTACGAGCCGGTGGTGGGCGAGGTCCACGTCAAGGGCAGCATCGGCGCGCTGCTGGACCCGAACCTGGGCATGAACCCCGAGATGACCGGCCGCGAGAACATCGTGCTGCGCGGCCTGATGAACGGCCTGCCGCGGACCGAGATCAGGCGCCTGGAAGACGACGTGCAGGACTTCGCCGAGCTGGCCGAGTTCCTCGACCTGCCGCTGCGCTTCTACAGCTCCGGCATGGTTGTGCGGCTGGGCTTCGCCCTGGCCACGGCGATCCGCCCGCAGGTGCTGCTGATGGACGAATGGTTCCTGGCCGGTGACGCCGCCTTCATGGAGAAGGCCAAGAACCGGCTGGAGGACATGGTCCGCGGCGCCGAGATCCTGGTGCTGTCGTCGCACAACGCCGACGTGATCAAGGACTGGAGCACGCGGGTGATCTGGATGGACCGGGGCCGCGTGCGGTCCGATGGCGAACCGGGGGCGGTGCTGGCTGAATACGCGGCCTCGCAGGCGGGATGACCGGCGCGGACTACGTCCGCTCCATCCAGGTCTTCCGCGCCGTGGCCGCCACCATGGTGGTCCTGTTTCATGCGTCGAACGGGGCTTTCGCCGTCGGGGCCGCGGGCGTCGACGTGTTCTTCGTCATCTCGGGCTTCATCATGGGCTCGATCGGCATCCACGAGACGGCCCGTTCGTTCGCGCTGCGGAGGCTCGTGCGGATCGTTCCGCTCTACTGGACCGTCACCCTGTCGATATGCCTGGCGTCGCTGCTTCCGGACATGTTCTCCAGCTTCTCGTTCGATGCTGTCCGGTTGCTGAAGTCGTTGTTCTTCATTCCGTACTTCAACGAGCACCATCAGCCCTGGCCCCTTCTTGTCGCGGGGTGGACGCTGAACGACGAGATGATCTTCTACGTGGTCTTCGCGCTGGGTCTGGCCGCTGGCCATCCCGTCGTCCTGACGGCATCGGTCCTGACGCTGGCCTGGCTGGCCGGGCTGGTGGTTCCCCATCGCTCGGCGATCCTGGGCGCATGGACGGACCAGATCGTCCTCGAGTTCGCGTTCGGGCTGTTGCTGTCGAGGGCGAAGTGGCCGTCGACAGTTTTGCTGGGCCCGGCGCTGCTCATCGCGGGGATCGCCGGGCTGTCATTCAGCACCTCGGCCACGAACATCCCGGACGCGAGGCTGCTGACCTGGGGCGTGCCCGCGCTTCTGCTGGTGGCAGGCGGCGTCGTCATGGAGCGGCATGGACACTGGCCACGGATGCGCGCGCTGGAGCGTATCGGGGATGCCTCGTACTCGATCTATCTGTTGCATGGCATCGTGATCGCCGCCGTCCACAAGTACGGTCCGGACGGACGCCTGTCCCCGGCTGTGATGATCGGCGGCAGCCTCGCTTCAGGTTACGCCTGCCACCGCCTGTTCGAGAGGCCGGTCGCCCGCATGCTGTTGCGGTATCGATACCTGCGATAGAATGGCCTGATGCCAGGCGCCCAAAGTCCTGGCCGCTGACGCCGGCATTCAGGCTGGAACGCTCTTTGGTCCACATTCGCGGTGTGGGGTGGTGGAATGCGAAGCCGTATCCCACCCTACGGTTTTGGAGGAGTCAGGGTTTCTGACTCCCGGATTAACACGCGAGCGGGCAGCGCGCGACCTGCTGGCCGACGCCAACGTGGATGGCTGGGCCTGACCGCTGCGGGCGACGGGGGCCGTCGGCCTGCCCCGCCAAGGTGGCGGAACGGGCGCTCGACGGTGCAGCCGCACTGAGCAGGCGGGAAAACCAGCTGGTCACCGCAAGTAATTGCTGGCCGCAGCCCGGCGGCCATGGCGGTCTATGACACGCATGATCAGCGCAACCGCCATGGAGTCACAGGCCATCACGCCATCGCCTCGCGTGCCTGTCCCGATCGAGATCCGGCTTGCGGCCGACCGCCGGAGCGTCGTGCTGGTCAACGATGCCGGCGACGCCGTCAGGCTGTCGGCTGACGCGTTGCGCCGCGCTTGCCGGTGCGCCGGATGCCGCCGCGAGTTGTTGGACGCGACGCGTCCGCCCCCGGCTTCGGGCATCACCGTGGCGCAGATTGCAGCATTGGGCGGCCGCGCGGTGAACATCCGCTTTTCCGACGGGCACGACCGCGGCGTTTTCCCGCTCGACTATCTTGCGACGCTGACCCCAACCCCGACCGAGGCCGCAGCATGACCCCCAGCGACGCCACGACCGACATCGTCGAAACCGACGTGCTCGTCATTGGCGGCGGCACGGGCGGCCCGATGGCGGCGATCAAGGCCAAGGAGGCGAACCCGGCGCTCCGCGTGATGCTTCTCGAGAAGGCGAATGTGAAGCGCAGCGGCGCCATCAGCATGGGCATGGACGGCCTGAACAACGCCGTCGTGCCAGGCTACGCGACACCCGAGCAGTATGTGAAGGAGATCACCGTCGCCAACGACGGCATCGTCAACCAGGGCGCCGTGATGGCCTATGCCACAGGCAGCTTCCCGATGATCCAGTATCTCGACAAGCTCGGCGTGAAGTTCGAGAAGGATGGGTCGGGCGAATACAACATGCGCAAGGTGCATCACGTCGGCACCTACGTCCTGCCGATGCCCGAGGGCCACAATGTCAAGAAAGTGCTGTACCGGCAGCTCCGCCGGCTGCGCGTCGAGGTCACCAACCGCTTCATGGCGACCCGGCTGCTCACGGCGCCCGATGGGCGGATTGCCGGCGCTGTCGCGTTCAACACGCGCACGAGCCAGTTCATGGTGATCCGCGCCAAGGCCGTCGTTCTGGCCTGTGGCGCCGCGGGGCGGCTCGGGCTGCCGGCGTCGGGCTATCTGTTCGGGACCTACGAGAACCCGGCCAATTGCGGCGACGGTTATGCCATGGCGTATCATGCCGGCGCGGACCTCGCGAACCTCGAATGCTTCCAGATCAACCCGCTGATCAAGGACTACAACGGCCCGGCCTGCGCCTACGTCACCGGCCCGTTCGGCGGCTATACCGCCAACAACCGAGGCAACCGGTTCATCGAGTGCGATTACTGGAGCGGCCAGATGATGCTGGAGTTCTGGCGGGAGCTGCAGGGCGGCAACGGCCCGGTGTTCCTCAAGCTCGACCACCTGGCGGAGGAGACGATCAGCACCATCGAGACCATCCTGCACTCGAACGAACGCCCCTCGCGCGGGCGCTTTCACGACCGCCGCGGCACCAACTACCGCCACCAGCCGATCGAGATGCACATCAGCGAGATCGGCCTGTGCTCCGGCCACAGTGCGTCGGGCGTCTGGGTCGATGCGCGGGCTCGGACCAGCGTCGCCGGGCTGTATGCGGCGGGCGACATGGCGAGCGTGCCGCACAACTACATGCTGGGCGCCTTCGTGAACGGGGGGATTGCCGGGCAGGACGCGGCGGCCTTCTGCGCCGAGACGGATTTTGCGGCGTACGACGCGGCCGACGTGCTGGTTGAGCAGACCCGCGTGCTGGCGCCCACCACGCGGGATGACGGGCTGACGCCGCACGAGACGGAATACAAGACGCGAAGGCTGGTGAACGACTACCTGCAGCCGCCGAAGGTGACGGCGAAGTTCGAGTTGGGCCAGCAGCGCCTGGCCGAGGTCCGCGACGATCTCCGTCAGCTCGTGGCGCGCAACCCGCACGAGCTGCTGCGGGCGATGGAGGTGCAGTCGATCCTGGACTGCGCCGACATGGCGGCGGCGGCTTCGCTGTACCGGACCGAGAGCCGTTGGGGCTTCTACCACTACCGCGTCGATCATCCGGAGCGGAACGACGCTGACTGGTTCTGCCACACGGCGCTGTTCAAGGATGCGAACGGCCGGATGGCGCACAAGAAGCGCCCGGTCGATCCCTACATCGTCCCGGTCAGCGACGAGGAGATGGGCGTCTACCACCGCCTGCGTGTGGCGCCCGGCCAGCCAGCACCCGGCCAGCCAGCACCCGACCAGATAGCGGCGGAATAGGAGCACGCCATGCCCATCGGCACCCACTCGACCAGCATGCCCGTCGTCGTGGATCAGGCGAAGTGCATCGCCCACAAGGGCTGCCGCGTCTGCGTCGATGTCTGCCCGTTGGACATCCTCGCCATCGCAGAGGACCGCAGCACCGCCTATCTCGCGTTCGACGAGTGCTGGTATTGCATGCCGTGCGAGGCCGATTGTCCGACCGGGGCGGTCACGGTCCACATCCCCTATCTGCTGCGCTGAAGGACCCTGGCCTTGGATGACGATCTGGACGAGGCGGCGGTCCGCTGCCGTAGCGACGATGCGGGCGTGCGGCGGGTGGCGATGATGGATTGCGCCGAGCTGCCCGGCGCCGAGGCGTTGCTGGTTGCCGGGTTGCAGGACCCGGACAGCGCGGTGCGGGAGGCAGCGGCCCGGGCGCTCGACGAGCATCAAGGGACCGACGTCGCCGTGGCGCTGATCGGTGCGCTGACCGATCCGGATCCGGCGGTGCGACAGGCCGCGGCGC
>JAYUCA010000254.1:0-10818 GCA_043740535.1 Rhodospirillales bacterium
GCTGGCCGCGGCGCTGCTGCTGCCGCTGCTGGGCGAGGACTACTGGACCGTCATCGCGACCCGGGCGGCGATCTACTGGGTGCTGGTCAGCGGGTTGAACCTGGTGGTGGGCTTCGCCGGGCAATTGGCGATCGGGTACGTGGCGCTGCTGACGCTGGGCGCCTATGCCAGCAGCGTGCTGGTGGAGAAGCTGGGCGTGCACCCTGGCGTGGCGCTGCTGGCTGCGGGGCTGGTGGGGGCGGGGGCCGGGGTGCTGGTCGGGCTGCCGGCGTTGCGGCTGCGGACGTTCTATTTCGCCATGACGACGCTGGGGTTCGCCACCATCGTCACACAGGTGGCGCTCGCCTGGACCAGCGTCACCGGCGGCGGCATCGGCGTGCCTGGCCCGGCCTTGCCGGCGCCGTTCGATGGGGCCGTCGGGTTCTACCTGCTGTGCGTCGGCATCGGCGCGCTGTGCACCTGGATGACGCTCAACATCGCCGGCAGCCGGTTCGGGCGCAGCCTGATCGCGCTGCGCGACGCGGAGGTCGCGGCCGAGGCGAGCGGGGTGGCCAAGGCGCCGCTGCTGCTGAGCGTGTTCATGATCAGCGGCGCGCTGGCCGGCGTCGCGGGCGGGTTGTTCGCCAGCCTGCAGAGCTACATCACGCCCGACGCCTTCACCTTCGACCTGTCGGTGCTGTTCTTCATCGCCATCCTGATCGGCGGCCGCGGCAGCGTGCTGGGGCCGCTGCTGGCGACGCTGCTGCTGACGGCGCTGCCGGAGTTCGCCGCACCCCTGGTCGCGTGGTCGACGTTCCTGTACGCGGCGCTGCTGCTGACGATCGTGCTGCTGGCGCCGGGCGGGATCGCGGACCTGCTGGACTTCGCCAGCCGCCGCCCGCTGGCGACGGGGCGGGCGATCGTGCCGCGGACCCGGCTGCTGGCCGGCCTGCTGCGCGCACAACCCGAGGGCGCGCTGGAACTGCGCGGCATTTCGCTCAGTTTCGGCGCCGTGCGGGCGATCGACGCGCTGGACCTCGATGTGCGCCCAGGCGAGATCCACGGCCTGATCGGCCCGAACGGCAGCGGCAAGACGACGACGCTGAACGCCATCTGCGGCTTTGCCGCCCCGCAGGCCGGGACTGTCAGCGTCGCGGGGCATGCGCTGCCGATGGGCGTCCCGGCGATCCGGGCGGCGGCGGGGATCGGGCGCACCTTCCAGACGCCGCGCATCGTCGGCGAGGCGTCGGTGGTCGAGAACGTGATGATCGGGGGCGCGATCCTGGGCCGCTCGACGATCGCCGAGGCGCTGTTCGGTCTGGGCCGCAGCCGGCGTGACGAAGCGATGCTGCGCGGACGCGCGATGCACGCGCTGCACGCCGTGGGGCTGGAGTCGCTGGCCGGGGTGCGCGCCGACCGGCTGCAGCACAGCGAGCTGCGCTTCGTCGAGATCGCCCGGGCGCTGATGCCGCAGCCGCGGTTCCTGCTGCTGGACGAGCCGGCAGCGGGTCTTTCGGCGGACGAGATCGTGAAGCTGGGGCAGCTGGTGCAGGCGATCGCGCAGGCGGGCGCCGGGGTGCTGCTGGTGGAGCACCACGCGGACCTGATCTTCGCGATCTGCGACCGGGTCACGGTGCTGAACCTGGGGCAGACGCTGGCGCATGGCACGCCGGCCGAGGTCCGCGCGCATCGGGAGGTGGTGGATGCCTATCTTGGCCGCTGACCCATGACCGCCGATCTGCTGAACGTACAGGGCCTCGATGCCGGCTATGGCAAGATCGGCGTGCTGCACGGCGTCGGTATGCGGGTCGGGCGCGGCGAGATCGTGGCCTTGCTCGGGCCGAACGGCGCCGGCAAGACGACGCTGCTGAAGGCGCTGTCCGGGCTGCTGCCGTGGACGGCGGGGGATGCGCGGTTCGATGGCGGCAGCCTGCGCGGCCTGGACCCTCGGGCCTGCGCCCGCCGCGGCCTGGTGCATGTCGTCGAGGGGCATCGGATCTTCACGCAGATCTCGGTCGAGGACAACCTGGCGCTGGCCGGTTACGACCTGCCCCGCACCGAGCGCGCGCAGCGGATCGAGGAGGCGCTGTCGAGCTTCCCGGAGATCGCGGCGAAGCGGGCCGAGCGTGGCGGGGCGCTCAGCGGCGGGCAGCAGCAGATGCTGGCGGTCGCGCAGGGGCTGGTGCGGCGGCCGGCGCTGCTGCTGCTGGACGAACCTTCGGCCGGGCTGTCGCCGGTGCTGGTGGACCGTGTGCTGTCCGTGCTGGACCGGCTGCGCAGCAGTGGGACGGCCGTGCTGCTGGTCGAGCAGCTGGTGGAAAAGACCCTGGCGGTCGCGGACCGGGCGTATGCGCTGGCGCAGGGGCGCATCGTGCTGGAGGCCGATGCGAGGGAACCCGGCCTCGCCGGGCGGCTGGAGCATGCGTATCTCGGCGCCGGGGCGCTGGCATGAGGGCCTTCGAACACGAAATCCTAGGGCCTTTCTGGAACCGGGGATCCCGTCATCAGGTGGGCAAAGCTGCCTCAAAGGCTGTGCGGTTGCCGTTATTGAGAATTTCCAGGTCATCGCCGGACTTGATCCGGCGATCCACGCGGTTGAGCAGCACGAGATTGGGGCGTGTCAGCCATAGACTTCAATCGGCGGTCCTGGCGGACGCGCGTGGATGGCCGGGTCAAGCCCGGCCATGACGTTAGATGCTGTTATTGCACATAGATTCAAATCGGACGGGCGTAATCTGTCCCTGGCCATGACGGCATCAAAGGAGCGCTAACCCCATGCGAGTGACCCGCCTCAGGACCACCCGGCTGGTCGTGCCGCTGCCAAGCCCGATCATGAGCGGCCTGGGGCCCCTGACGACCACCGGCGTGCTGCTGGTGCATCTGGAGACGGATGCGGGGCTGATTGGGGAGAACCTCGTGTTCAC
Organism: Rhodospirillales bacterium; assembly: GCA_043740535.1. GTDB lineage: Bacteria > Pseudomonadota > Alphaproteobacteria > Acetobacterales > Acetobacteraceae > JBBROS01. Next base: position 2,904 of record JAYUCA010000254.1, read on the forward strand.
CCTCAACAACCGGCGCCTGCCCGTGCTCGACGAGATGGTCTGCAGCCTGGCGCCCCTCGTCGAAGGCATGGACCCGACGTTCAGCGCGCGGTTCTGGTCCGACGCGTGGCGCGACATCAACTTCGTGGGCCACAAGGGCGTGCCGGTCATGGGCATCTCGGCGATCGACGGGGCGCTGTGGGACCTGCGCGGCAAGGCGGCCGGCCTGCCGATCCACCGCCTGATCGGCGCGGCGCGGGACCGCGTGCCGGTCTATGCGAGCGCCGGGCTGTGGCTGTCCTCGTCGGTCGATGCGCTGCAGGCGGAGGCGCGGGGCTTCGTCGATCAGGGGTTCCGCGCCGTGAAGATGCGGCTGGGCAAGCCCACCCCCGCCGAGGACGCCGCCCGCGTCCGCGCGGTGCGGGAGGCGATCGGGCCGGGCATCGCGCTGATGGCCGACGCGAACCAGCAGCTGACCGTCACCCAGGCCATCCGGCTGGGGCGCATGCTGGAGGAGTTCGACCTGACCTGGTTCGAGGAGCCGCTGCCGGCCTATGACCTGGAGGGCGTGGCCCGGGTCGCCGCGGCGCTGGACACGCCGATCGCCAGCGGCGAGACGGAATACACGCGGTATGGCTTCCGCACGATGCTGGAGCTGAAATCCGCCGACGTGCTGATGCCGGACCTGCAGCGGGTGGGCGGGGTGACGGAGTTCCTGCGGGTGGGGCACATGGCGGACGCGTTCGACGTGCCGGTGTCGTCGCACCTGTTCCCCGAAATGTCCGTTCAGGTGCTGGCGGCGCTCGGCAACGCGACCTGGCTTGAGCATATGCCGTGGTTCGCGCCGTTGTACGATGGCGGCCTGGTGGTGGAGGACGGGTCGGTCGCCGTGCCGGACGGCCCGGGCTGGGGGCTGGCGTTCGATCCCGCCGCCGTCGCACGCTACAAGGCTTGACCCACGCAGGAGCGCAGATCATGTGGCAGCCCAGCACCTTCTACCCCGACCCGGCCGTGCAGATCCTGCATCCAAGCTTCGCCAAATACCGCATCGGCCTGGCCGCCGTCGAACGGCTGGCGACCGGGCTGCGCTGGGCCGAGGGTCCCGTCTGGTTCGGCGACGCGCGGCATCTGCTGGTCAGCGACATCCCGAACAACCGCATCGTCAAATGGGACGAGGAGACGGGCCAGCTCAGCCATTTCCGCCGCCCCAGCGACTTCGCCAACGGCAACACGCGGGACCGGCAGGGCCGGCTGGTCACGTGCGAGCACGGCGGAAGGCGGGTATGCCGCACCGAGCATGACGGCGGGATCACCACGCTGATGGACGGGTTCGAGGGCAAGCGGCTGAACTCGCCGAACGATTTGGTGGTGAAGTCGGACGGCACGATCTGGTTCACCGACCCGGCCTTCGGGCTCGGCGGCGACTACGAGGGCAACCGCGCGGAGCAGGAGCTGCCGGCCAACGTGTATCGGCTGGACCCATCGACGGGCCAGCCGACGGTGCTGGCCGGGGACATCCCGGGGCCGAACGGGCTGGCTTTCTCGCCGGACGAGCGGACGCTGTATGTCGTGGCCAGCCGGGCGGAGCCTCGGGAGATCCTGGCCTACGACGTGGTCGATGGGGCGCGGCTGGCGGGGCGGCGGGTGCTGATCGATGCCGGGCCGGGCGGGACGCCGGACGGGTTCCGGGTCGATGAGGACGGCAATCTGTGGTGCGGCTGGGGCATGGGCACGCCGGAGTTGGACGGCGTGATGGTGTTCAACCCCGCCGGCGAGCCGATCGGGCGGATCGCGCTGCCTGAGCGGTGCGCCAATGTGTGCTTCGGCGGCCGGAAGCGGAACCGGCTGTTCATGGCGGCGAGCCAGTCGATCTATGCGTTGTATGTGAACACGCGGGGGGCGTTTGGAGGTTAATCTTGTAGGGCGAAAGAGCGCAGCGTCATCCGCCGCTTCATGTGTCGGCCCAGGCAAGAGGCGGATGACGCTTCGCTTTCCCGCCCTACGAGGGTGCGTAAGAAACTTTTGTCAGCAGCTCTGCTGACTGCCATAGCCGCGCACAGTCGCCGAGGTCGGCGGCCTGCGGGAAGACCCGCGACTCCGTCGGCCTCCCCCGCGTTTCGCCCCAGCAACAGGGTCCGTAGTAGCCGCCTGGCCTGGCTGCCGGGTCGAGCGCCGCGTAGAGGATCGGGAGTGCGCCGTCGGCGGCCGACTGGCCCAGCAGGCTGAAGCCGGTCTGCAGCGCCCGGGCCAGCGGGCCGGGGCGCTTCTGGCCGATGCCGTTCAGCACGATGGAGGTGGCGGACCAGCCCGGGTGGGCCGCGTAGCCGTCGATGCCCCAGCCGCCGGCCATCGAGCGGCGCTGCAGCTCCAGCCCGAACATCAGCATGGCGAGCTTGCTTTGGGCGTAGGCGGCGATGGGGGCGTAGGATCGTCCGGCCTGGAGGTCGTCGAAGCGGATGGCGCCGCGCCGGTGCGCCAGGCTGGCGACGTTCACGACCCGGCCGCCGCGGAGGCGTTCCAGCAAGCGCCCGGTCAGCGCGAAATGACCCAGGTAGTTGGTGCCGAGTTGGCGCTCGAACCCATCGACGGTCAGTTCCCGCTTCGGCAGCGCCATGACGCCGGCATTGTTGACCAGAACGGACACCGGACGCTCGATCGTCCCGGCAAAGGCCTGGACGGAGGCAAGGCTGGCCACGTCCAGCAGCGCGAAATCCAGCGTGCCGCCGGGCACGGCCTGCCTGGCCTGCGCCAGTGCTGTGGCGCCGCGGCCGGCGTCCCGCCCTGTCATCAGCACGGACATACCGGCCCGTGCCAGGCCCAGCGCGGTTTCGTAACCCAGGCCGCCGGTTGCCCCGGTGACGATGGCCAGCCTGTTCGCCATCAGCAGTGCGGCGGCTGCAGCACGAATTCCTTCAGGCGGCCCTGCATGACGAAATCCGCGAAGTCCATGTGCAGCTCGTCGGCCACGCCGTTCGCCCAGTATCGCATGCCCACCTCGTAGTCCGGGCTGCCGTAGGGCTTGTCGCCGTCGACGGGTTTCTTCTGGTCGAAGAAGGCGATCCGCACGCGGCCGCTGGAGAGGTCCGCCAGGGAGGGGTAGGGGGCGGGGCCCGGCGCCTTCCAGTTGATGATGGCGATCGAGCTGTCCTGCGCGCCCTTGTCGCCGGTGCCGTCGAAGATCGGCAGGGTGAGGAATTTCTTGCCGGCCTCGGCGGCGGCCAGGATCGCCTCGGTGTGGGCCATGGGGAACACCGTGCCCTTGGGCATCTTCATCTCGGTGTCCTCGGGCAGGGTGTAGTGGATGGTGCCGCCGCCGCCGGGCGCGTCCAGCTTCGCGTCGCCCTCGGCCTGCTCGGTCACCGCGGTGTCGGTGGTCTGGCGCATGCGGAAGCGCATTTCGAGGCCGTCCTTGCTTTCCCAGGTGGCGTAGTCGCTGACGGTCTCGATGTCCTGGCCGTCGCGGTTGGTGATGGTCATGGCCAGGCGCTGCCGGGTCGCCCAGCCGTCGCAGGCGTCGGTCACTTCATAGGCCATGGTGCCCCGGGCCCCGGTGATGTCGCCGCCGCGGGAGGATTCCATCGACAGCGCGTACAGTGCGCGGTGGGCGGCGGGGGGAACGCGCTCCGCCGCCTGGGATGGGGTCGGCAGCGACATGGCGAGCAACGCCATCAGGGCAGGGACGAGCGGGCGCAGCGTCATGCGCTTTTCTCCGGGTGGATGACGTCTGCACATAGGCCCGCCGGGGGCGATCCGCCAGACGCTTGCTCCGGCCATTGTGCTCCGCCCGTCGTCGATCATGCCTTGACGATGTCGGCCTGCCGCTCGATCCGGCCGAGCCGCGTGTCCACCCGGTCAAGGCGGCCGTTGACCTCCGCCAGTCCGATCCGGACGTGGCCGGTCTCGGATCCCAGGCTCGACATCCGGACCTTCAGGTTGGTCACATCATCGACGATCCGATCGAGCTTCTCGTGGACCCGGCGGAACTGCTCCCGCAAGTAGTCCAGAACGTTGTTTTCCGACTCACCGGTCATGCGATCATGTCCTCTTCGGATCGTCGCCACTTTAACACGGGTAACGCCGCGGGGCGCACCTGGTCTTGCGCGGATCACTCCGCCTTCACCACCTTCGGCGGCAGCACGACGGCAATGCTCAGCTCCTTCAACTGCGCCGCCGTCACCTCGGACGGCGCGCCCATCATCAAATCCTCGCCCTGCTGGTTCATCGGGAACAGGTTGACCTCGCGCAGGTTCGGCTCGTCGGCCAGCAGCATCACGATCCGGTCGATCCCGGCCGCCATGCCGCCGTGCGGCGGGGCGCCGTAGCGGAAGGCGTTGAGCATGCCGCCGAAGCGTTCCTCGACGGCGCTGGCCGGGTAGCCGGCGATCTCGAAGGCGCGGAGCATGATCTCCGCCTTGTGGTTGCGGATGGCGCCGCTGCTGAGCTCATAGCCGTTGCAGACGATGTCGTACTGGTAGGCGGGGATGGTCAGCGGGTCCTGGGTGTTCAACGCCTCCAGCTCTCCGGCGGGCATGCTGAAGGGGTTGTGGCTGAAGTCGATCTGCTTGCTGTCCTCGTTCATCTCGAACATCGGGAAGTCGACGATCCAGCAGAAGCGGAAGGCGTCCTGCTCGATCAACCCCAGCTCGTTGCCGAGGCGGGTGCGCACCGCGCCGGCGAACTTCTCCGCAGTGTCGGCCTTGCCGGCCACGAAGAACACGGCGTCGCCGGGCTGCAGGTTGCAGGCGCTGCGGATCGCCTCGACGCGGTCCGGCTCCAGGTTCTTCGCGATCGGGCCCTTCGCGCCGTCCGCGTCGAAGGCGATGTAGCCGAGGCCGCCGGCGCCTTCGGCCCGCGCCCATTCGTTCAGCTTGTCGAAGAAGCCGCGGGGGCGGGGGCCGGCGCCCGGGGCCGGGATGGCGCGGACGACGCCGCCCGAGGCCGCGATGCGGGCGAACAGGCCGAAGCCGGAGCCGGCAAAGGCCTCCGTCACGTCGGCGATCACCAGCGGGTTGCGCAGGTCCGGCTTGTCCGAGCCGTATTTCAGCATCGCCTCGCGGAACGGGATGCGTCGGAAGGGTGCGGCATCGACAGCTTTTCCGTTGGCGAATTCGCGGAACGTGCCTTCCATGACCGGCTCCATCGCCGCAAAGACGTCTTCCTGCGTCACGAAACTCATCTCGACGTCGAGCTGGTAGAACATCAGCGTGCGGTCGGCGCGGCCGGCTTCGTCGCGGAAGCACGGGGCGATCTGGAAATAGCGGTCGAAGCCGGCGACCATGCAGAGCTGCTTGAACTGCTGCGGCGCCTGGGGCAGGGCGTAGAACTTGCCGGGGTGCAGACGGGCGGGGACAAGGAAGTCGCGGGCGCCCTCGGGGCTACTGACGGTCAGGATGGGGGTCTGGAACTCGTTGAAGCCGCCGGCGATCATGCGGCGGCGGATGCTGTCGATGACGTGGGCGCGCAGGATCATGTTCCGCTGCAGCTTCTCCCGCCGCAGGTCCAGGAAGCGGTAGCGCAGGCGCAGGTCCTCGGGGTATTTCTCGTCGCCGGCGACCTGGAACGGCAGCACGTCGGCGGCCGACTGCACGACGAGGTCGGCGACCTGCAGCTCGATCCCACCAGTGGGCAGCCTGGGGTTGATGGTGCCGGCGCTGCGCGGCACGACCTGGCCGGTGACGGTGATCACGCTCTCGACCCGCAGCGCGTCGCCGCTCTCGAAGCCGGCGCTGCCCAGCGGCAGCACGCACTGGGTCAGGCCGTAATGGTCGCGCAGGTCGATGAACAGCAGGCCGCCATGGTCGCGCTTGCTATGCACCCAGCCGGACAGCCGGGCGGTCTGCCCGGCGTCGGTGGCGCGGAGGGCGCCGCAGGTATGGGTCCGGTAGGCGTGCATGCGCGGGTTCCTTCAGGCGTCGCGCAAACACACCGCGGGGGAGGTGTAAGTCAAGGTGGCCGGCGTGGGGCGGCGCTGATACCGTCGAGGGCATGTACGCGATCCACAACGAACAGGTGAAGTTGACTGCAAACTGGCTGAACACCATTGCGATCGCGCTGGTGGTGACAGGGCTGATCGTGCCGGCGGCGAGCTATGTCTATGGGCTGCCCAGTGTCCCGGTCGTCCGCTCGTGGATATTCATCGCGCTGTCCTGGTTCGCCGGTGGCGTGATATTACATCCCGGAGCAAGGCGGGTCCTTTGAATGCTGAAGTGATGACCGATCTCGAGTTCTACCTCATCGCGGCGCCGTTGGTGCTCGGCGCGCTCGGCCTTGCATTCGGCATTTGGTATGGTCGCCGCACGCACGACTGATGCCAACGGCACAAAGCGATGACTCTTCCATCGTTTTGGGGCGGTGGTATCGCGCGCCGGGTTGGCGGGCGGCGGCGCGCCAACTAAAGAATCATGCCAACGGTCATCCTTTATGACCGTTGGCATGAGCACCTGCCGCAGCGTCATTTCACGCAAGGCGGCCCGCATGTCATAACAACGGGATGACATCGACCAAGCCGGCCCAGAAAGCCGAGTCCGCCCTTCCCGACGCCGTCCTGGTCACCAGCGCCGCCGAACTCGCAGCCCTGTGCGCCCGCCTGCGGCATGAGCCGTGGGTGACCATCGACACCGAGTTCATGCGCGAGCGCACCTACTTCCCCGAGCTGTGCGTCGTGCAACTGGCCAGCAGCGTCGATGTCGCCGTCGTCGACGCCCAGGCGCCGGGCATGGACCTGGCGCCGCTGGGCGCGCTGCTGGCCGACACCGCCGTGCTCAAGGTGTTCCACGCGGCGCGGCAGGACGTCGAGATCTTCCTCGAGATGTTCGGCGCGGTGCCGAAGCCGCTGTTCGACACGCAGGTGGCCGCCATGGTGGCCGGGTTTGGCGACCAGGTGGGGTATGACGCGCTGGTGTCCTCGCTGACCGGCGGCCACATCGACAAGGCCCACCGGTTCAGCGACTGGTCCGCGCGGCCGCTGTCGGCCAGCCAGATCGCCTACGCCGCCGCCGACGTCACCCATCTGCGCGGCGTGTATGAGCGGCTGAAGACCCGGCTGGAGCGCGACGGGCGCCTGGAATGGGTCGCCGAGGAGATGGCGGTGCTCGACGACCCCATCACCTACCGGCCGGACCCCGACACCATCTGGGAGCGGCTGCGGCCCAAGACCGGCAACCGCCGCATGCTCGGCCTGCTGCGCGCGACGGCCGCCTGGCGGGAGCGGGAGGCGCAGCGCGTCAACATCCCGCGCCAGCGGCTGCTGAAGGACGAAAGCCTGCTCGAGATCGCCGCCACCGCGCCGAAAACCCCCGAGGAGCTGGCGCGGGTCCGCGGCATCACGCGCGGCTTCGCAGAGGGCCGCAGCGGCGTCGCCCTGTTGGCCGCCTTGAAGGACGCCGCGGCGTTGCCGGACGACGCGCTGCCGCTGGCGCCCCGCGGCAAGGACGGGCCGCGGCCCTCGCCGGCGCTGGTCGCGCTGCTGAAGGTGCTGCTGGCCGCCAAGTGCGAGGAACACCACGTGGCGCCCCGGCTGCTGGCCTCGTCGGACGAGCTGGACCGGTTGGCCAGCGAGGCCGACCCGCAGGTGCCCGCGCTGCATGGCTGGCGGCGGGAGGTGTTCGGGGCCGACGCGCTGGCCCTGAAGGCCGGGGAGATCACGTTGGGGGTCGATGGCAAGCGCGTGAAGCTGGTGCGGGTCTGAATTTCGTCTGGGATGGTGGGTTACAGGACCCACCCTACGTTGATCCTGGACCTCGCTTCCTCGCGACCCATCTACATGTGATGCCCACACTCGCCCTGCCGAAGCCGCCAGTCACCACACGGCTGCGCTCCCAGCTCGAGTCCTACCTTGTGCTCCAGCGCAACCCGCTCGAGCTTTGGGGCAAGGGCGCCTACGAGCAGGGCGACCTGCCGGGCCGCTTCATGGGCCGCGAGCAGCTTATGCTCAACA
>JAYUCA010000255.1:0-4891 GCA_043740535.1 Rhodospirillales bacterium
TGGTTCTGGCCATGACCCGGCTTTGCCACCGCGCGGGCCTGCTCGATCCGGACGGGATCGGGGCCGGGTTCCGTGCGGCGGCGTGGCTGACCAGCCAGGGCATGCGGGCGTGGTGGCGGACCTCGCCGGGCCAGCGGCCACGCGCGCCGCGGCACTGACCGCACCCTTTTATCGGCAACCACTCCCTCGAGGACTTCATCATGGACGACACGCCCCATGCGCAGGATCGCACGGCCAAGGTCAGCACCCATCGGGCGTTGACCGGTCCCGTCGCCGCGCTGATCACCTTGCTGTTCTCGGCGGGCAGCCTGCCGTCGGCCTTGGCTGCTCCTCCGGCGCCGACGCCGGAGGGCGGCGAGGCATCGCCGACGCCAGGCACGGCGCCCCAACCGGACCGGTCGAGCGCAGCCACAGCCCCGGATGCAGCGCCGGTCTACGAGAACTGGGCCATCCATGGGCAGTCGACGCTCACCCAGATCTATCAGCCGGGCTTCCGCTCGCCGTACCGCGGCAAACAGAGCCTGGACCCCGGCAGCCGTGGGCGCGAGACATGGGACGTGACGCTCTATGGCGGCGTCCGCCCGTGGCGCGGCGCCGAGATCTGGGTGAACCCCGAGGTCGATCAGGGTTTCGGTCCCAGCAACACGTTCGGCTTGGGCGGCTATGTGAGCGCCGAGGCCTACAAGCTCGGCTCGGCGACGCCGTACGTCCGGTTGCAGCGGGTGTTCTTCCGGCAGACGCTGGACCTTGGCGGAGAGGCGCAGGCCATAGCGCCGGACCTCAACCAGCTGGGCGGGTCGCAGACTGCAAACCGGGTCGTGCTGACGGTCGGCAAGTTCTCGAGCTTCGACGTGTTCGACACCAACAAGTATGCGCACGACACGCGCAACGACTTCCTCAACTGGTCGTTGATCGACGCGGGCAACTTCGACCAGGCAGGCGACGCCTGGGGCTACAGCTATGGCGCGTCGGCTGAATGGTATCAGGATTGGTGGACGATCCGCGCCGGCGTCTTCGACCTGCCCACCGTGCCGGCCTATAAATACCTGGACCCGCATCTGGGCCATCAGGTGCAGTATGTCGCGGAAGTCGAGGAACGGCACACGATCTTCGGCCAGGACGGCAAGGTGAAGCTGGCAGGCTTCTACAGCCGCGGGCTGTTCGGCAGCTATGCGCAGGCCACGGCGCTGGGGCAGGCGACCGGGACGACACCGGATATCCAGGCGGTGCGGCGCCTGCGTGCGAAGGGCGGCGGCAGCGTCAACGTCGAGCAGGCGCTGACCGCCGATCTCGGGTTCTTCCTGCGTGCCGGCATCACCGACGGCACCAGCTCCGTGTCATCGTTCACCGACATCGACAACACGGTGTCGTTCGGTTTGTCGCTGGCGGGCAAGCGATGGGACCGGCCGGACGACACGGTGGGCATCGGTTTCGCGCGCAACAATATCTCCCGCCACATGAAGCGTTACCTCGGCGCCGGCGGCCTGGGCATCCTGGTCGGGGACGGCAAGCTGCCGAACTCGGGGCCGGAGAGCGTGCTGGAGGCGTTCTACAGCTTCGCCATCGTCAAGGGGGTCAATCTCACGGCCGACTACCAGTTCGTCAACAACCCCGCCTACAACCGGGATCGCGGCCCGGTCAATTTCCTGGGCGCCCGCCTGCACGCGCAGTTCTGAGGGCTGTAGGCCAAATCTCAGGGATCATGACCCGTCATCGCGAGCCGCCCTTGCGGCGTGGCGATCCAGCGGCCGAGAGCGGTGCATGTGGCTCCTGGATCGCTTCGCAAGGGCTCGCGATGACGACTCATTTCTTAATGTCGTTGGTATGAGTGCCCAAAGTCTTATCCGCTAACGCCGGCATCTGGGACGGAACGTTCTTTGGTCCACATTCGTGGTGTGCGGTGGTGGAATACGAAGCCGTATTCCACCCTACGGTTTTGCAGGAGTCGGGACTTCTGGCTCTTGGCGTCAGACATCGACGACGATGTAGTCTTCCTCGACGCGGACCGGGACGGTTTCGGCGGCATAGGGGCCGGCGACGAGGGCGGAGCCCGGTTCAGCCGCGACCGCATAGGCCTTGGCGCGGATCTTCTCGGGATCGCAGTATGACTGGCCCGTGCGGATGTCGAACTCCCAGCCATGCCATGGGCAACGCACGATCTCGCCCATGCGGGTGTAGCGGTACTGGCCGGGGTCCGAGGACTGCAGCAGGCCGGTCACGATGCCCGCGGACAGGCTGCCGCCCTGGTGCGGGCAGCGGTCGAGCATGCCGAAGAACTCGTTGTCCAGGTTAAAGATGGCGATCGGCCGGCCCTTGACCACGAACAGCTTCCGCGACCCGGGCGGCACGTCGCTGGTGGGCGCCACGACGTGGCGGCTCACGGCGTGATCCCGTAGACGGCCCGGGCGTTGTCGAGGAAGAACTGCTGCCGCCGTTCCTTGCTGACCGGCAGCGGCAGGGCGTGGGCCGGGTCGTCGTAGTCCCAGTGCGGGTAGTCGGTGGCGAACAGCAGGCGGTCCCACCCGATCCACTCGATGGTGTCCAGCAGGTGCTCGCGCGGCTCCGGCTCCTCCATCGGCTGCGTCGTCCACCAGACCTGGCGGCGCATCGTCTCGCTGGGCGGCTCCTTCAGGTGCGGGGTCTCCGCCCGCAGCGTTTTCCAGGTCTTGTCCAGCCGCCAGGCCAGCGACGGCGCCCAGGCGAACCCGGCCTCCACCATGATCACCCGCAGCTTCGGGATGCGCGCGAACACGCCTTCGACGATCAGGCTGCTGAGCCCGGCCTGGCAGCTCTGGGCGTGGCCGGTCATCTCCTCGATGTAGAAGCTCGGCCAGCCTGTGCTGGTGATCGGCGCGCCGCCGTAGCCGAAGGCGTGTATGGAGACCGGCAGCCCGGCCTCGGCCGCCGCCTCGTAGATCTTCCAGTAGCGCCGGTTGCCCAGCGGCTCCGCGGTGCGGGACAGCATGAACACCTGCACGAAGTCCTTGCGTCCGGCCCAGTAGCGGATCTCGGCGGCCGCGGCGTCCGGGAATTCGTAGGGCACGACGATCGACGCCTTAAGCCGCCCGTCCGGCCGCAGCCAAACCTCCTCCTGCCAATGGTTCACGGCGCGGCAGAGTGCGGCGCTGTGCTCTGGGTTGGACACGCCCTGGCCGGTGTTGAGCGGGTTCAGGATGCCGAGCACGACGTTGTTGGGGTCCAGGTGCTGGCTGGCCAGGAAGGACGGGCTGCTGCCCTGGCGGCCACCCTCGGGCGGATAGGCGTCTCGGCGGGAGGCGTTGGGCTGGCTTTTGGGAAAGGCCGGGCCCTGCGCCATGCCGAGCCGGCGCATGGCGCCGAACTGCATGGCGTGGTCTTGCCAGCGCTGCGCCAGCCAGGGGTCGAGGTCCCGCGGCGTGCGCTGCTGCGGGTGGATGTCGCAATCGGCGATGGCGAGCCTGGTCGCAGCCGCTGCAGCAGGGGTCGGACGGGTCTGAACGTTCATGCCACAGTCTCCATCAGGCGGGCATAGGTCGCGCGCGGGTTGTCGATGGTGATCTTGCGCACCAGCGAGGCCGGCAGGCCCGGGGGCAGCGGGTCGCGCCCTTCGAACTGCGCGTGCGGGTAGTCGGTCGAGAACAGCAGCAGGTCGTCGGATTGCAGGTGGTCGATGATCCGCAGCAGTGCGGCCGGGTCGGCGGGGGCGTCGGTGGGCTGGATCGACAGCCGCACGTTGGTGCGGACGATCTCGGTGGGGGAGCGATCGACCCACGGTATTTCCGTCCGCAGGCCGCGCCAGTATTTGGTCAGCCGCCACAGATGGGCGGGCAACCAGGTCCAGCCGGATTCCAGCAGCACGACCATCAGCGTCGGATGCCGGGTGAACACGCCCTCGCAGATCATGCTGGTCAGCTGGGTCTGGAAGGCCTGCGCCTGGGCCACGTAGTCTTCGGTATAGTAGCTCGGCCAGCCGACGGCGGTGGGCGGGTTGTGGTAGCTGCTGCCCGCATGGATGCCGATGGCGAGCCCGTGGCGCACGGCCGCGGCGTAGATCGGCCAGAAGTGCCGCTTGCCCAGCGGCTGGTCGCCGCTGGCCAGCAGCAGCACCTGGACGAAGCGCGGGTCCTTGGCGCAGCGCTCGATCTCGTCGACCGCGAACTCGACGTTCTGCGGCGGGATGACGATGCTGGCGCGCAGCCGCGGCTCCCTGTCCAACCATTCGCGCGCCATCCAGTCGTTGACTGCGCGGGCATAGGCGGCGGCCATGTCGTCGCTGAACAGCAACTGGACGCCATAGAGGCAGTTGCAGATGGCCGTGCCGATGCCGAACGCGTCCAGGCATTCGGACCGGACCTCGTCGAGCGAGGCCGCCGGCTTGCCCTGCGCCGGGCGCCAGTCCGCCCGGGCCGTCAGCGGGGAACCGGGCGGGTAGCTGATGGAGTTCAGCTCGTCCATGCCGCGGGCGCGCACGACGTCGCGCCAATGGTCGTCCATGTAGGGCAGCAGGGCGGCCAGGTTGGGGACCGACGGGTGGATGTCGCAGTCGATGACGTCATGGGTCACGGTGGACGGAACCTCCGGCAGGCGCCGCATCTTCCGTGCGGCCCGAGTACGGCACTGTAACCGTCCAGGCGTCGTTGAGAAACGTATTCCGCGACGTGGGGATCTGGTTTCGTCATCGTCATCACCGGACTTGATCCGGTGATCCACGCGGTTCCGCCTGTTACGACCTTGGACGTTGGGCTCCATACTGTCAGCATTGAGTGCAAAGCTGAACCGCGTGGATGGCAGGGCCAAGCCCGGCCATGACGTAACACATTGATTACTACATTATAATTTCCACGGACAGCCGTGGGCCGGGGCGTGGCCATGACGATATGACAACGGAGGGCGATTATGCTCTCCTGTGTCG
>JAYUCA010000256.1:0-9241 GCA_043740535.1 Rhodospirillales bacterium
GGCTGCCGAAGATCGCCCGTTCCTCCGGCACAAGCTGCAGCCCGAGTGCCGCGATCCTGTGCGGCGCCATGCCACTGATCGGGACGCCGTCCAGGGTGATCCGCCCGGCCATCGGCGGCGTCACCCCCATGATCGTCCGCAGCGTCGTCGTCTTGCCGGCCCCGTTGCGGCCCAGCAGCGCCACCACCTCGGCGCGCTCCACCCGTAACGACACGTCGAACAGCACATGGCTGTCGCCATAGCGCGTGTTCACGCCCTCCAGCTCCAGCAGGCTCATGCGGCCTCTCCTTGCGTCGCGCCGGGGGCGAAGCCGCCCAGATAGGCTGCCTGCACCCGCGCGTCCCGCTGGATTTCGGCCGGCGTGCCCTCTGCCAGCAGCCTGCCCTCTTGCAGGACGGTGATCCGGTCCGCCATCCCGAACACCGCGTCCATGTCGTGCTCCACGACGACGATGGTCCGCGTGCGGCCGATCGCCTGGATCAGCGCGCGGGTGGCGACGCGTTCCGCCGGGCTCATGCCGGCCAGCGGCTCGTCCAGCAGCAGCACGTTCGGGCCGGTCGCCAGCGCCAGCCCGATCTCCAGCCGGCGCTTCTCGCCATAGGCCAGCAGCCCGGCTGGAACGTCCGCCCTGCTGCCCAGATCGACGGTGCCCATAGCCGCATCGACCTGACGCTCCACCGCGGGGATCGAGGCCGCATCCCGGAAGCCGTCCAGCCGGAACGCGCCGCGCCGCCGCGCCAGCGCCGCCAGCCGCAGGTTCTCCCGCACCGTCAGATCGAGGAAAAGCTGGTTCAACTGGTTGCTTTTGCCGATGCCCAACTGCGCCGTGCGTGTCGCCCCCAGCCCGGTGATCACCTGGCCGAACAACCGCACCTGGCCCGTCGATGGCCGGATCTCGTCCAGCAGCATCTTGAACAGCGTGCTCTTGCCCGCGCCGTTCGGCCCGATCACGCCGTGGATCGTCCCCGTGCGCACCGTGAACGACACCCCGTCGACGGCGCGCAGGCCGCCGTAGTGCTTGGCCAGGCCCTCGGCGACCAGGGCCGGGGCATCGGCCTGCAAGGCGGGGGCGCGCAGGGGCGGCTCCTCCGCCGCCGCCTCCCGCACCACGGCCACGGCCCGTCGCCGCCGCAGGAACAGGAACTCGCCCCAGATGCCGCGCCGCAGGCCCACCACCAGGCCGATGAACACCACGCCCAGCACGAGGCGCCACAGCGCCTCCATTCCCGGGATCTGCTGCAGCAGGTCGCGCAGCCACAGCCAAACAAGGGCCCCCACCAGCGGCCCCACCAGCGTGCCGACGCCGCCGATGATCGTCTGCATCACCAGCTGCCCCGACGTGTCCAGCGCGAAGGCGTCCGGCGGCATGTAGCTTTGGATGGAGCCCAGCAGGCCGCCTGCGAACCCCGCATACAGCGCCGCGATCACGAAGGCCGCCAGCTTGTAGCGCGGCACGTCGTGGCCCAGCATCGCGGCACGTCCGGCGTTGCCCTTGATCCCCGACAGCACCAGCCCGAACGGCGACCGCACGACCCGCAGCGCCAGCCCGTATCCTGCCAGGAACAGCACGGCGAGCAGGGCATACAGCTCGGGCCCCGGCGCGACCCGGTGCCCGAACACGCTGGGCAGCGGCACGCCCGGCAGGCCGTTCTCCCCGCCGGTCCAGGCGCTCAACGCCCCGTTCTCCAGGAAGAACGCCATCTGACCGAAGGCCAGCGTGATCATGGCGAAGTAGATGCCGATCCGCCGCACCGCGAGCACGCCCAGCGCCACGCCCAGCGCGCCCGCCGCCAGCGTGCCCCCCGCCAGCGCCAACCACACGCTGGACGTGGCGCCCCCCACCAGCAGCAGCCCGGCCACGAACCCGCCCGTGCCGAAGAACGCCGCCGAACCGAACGACAGCAGCCCGGCGTAACCGAACAGGATGTCGAACCCAAGGCCCATGATCCCCCAGATCATGATCCGCACCATCATGTCCCACGACCCGCCCATGTGCGGGAACACGAGCCCGGCCACGCCCAGTGCCGCGGCCATCAGGAGGACGGCCCTCATACGCGGCCCTCCGTGCCGAACAGCCCCTGCGGCCGCACCACCAGCAGCAGCGCCATCACCGCGTACAGCATCACCTCGGAGTACGACGCGTCGAACGCCGTCGTGATGCTGATGATCTCGCCGGCGATCAGCCCGCCCAGGATGGCCCCCGGGAACGACCCAAGGCCGCCGATGACGATCACGACGAAGCTTTGCACCATGAAGCTGGCGCCCATCTCCGGGTTCACGGCGACGATCGGCGCATACAGCCCGCCTGCCAGCCCGGCGGCCATCACGCCCAGCGCGAACACCGCCAGGAACGTCCGCCGCACGTTGATCCCCAGGATCCCGACCATCTGTGCGTTCTCGATCCCGGCCCGCACGACCAGGCCCAGCGAGGTCCGATACAGCACCAGGTAGAACGCCAGCAGCAGCCCGCCGACGATGCCGATCAACTGCAGCCGGTAGGTGGGATAGAACAGGAACCCGATCTCCGTCACGCCCTCGCCCCAGGCGGGCACGGCCAGCCGCTGCGAGTTGCCGCCGAACCAGGCGCGCACCGCCTCCACCACCACGATGCCGATGCCGAACGTGACCAGGATCTGGTCCTCGTGCGGGCGGTGGTAGAACCGCCGGATCAACCCCCACTCCAGCAGCACGCCCAGCGCCGCCATCACGACGCAGGACGCCAGCACCGCCGGCACGAAGGGCAGCCCGGCCCCCATCAGCGCGAAGGTCGCGTAGGCGCCGAGCATGAACAGCGCCCCGTGCGCGAAGTTCAGCACCCCCAGCGTGCCCAGCACGATCGTCAGCCCGCTGGCCACCAGCGCCAGCAAGGACCCCAGCGCCAGCCCGTTGAACGCCTGCGACAGCAGGGTGTTTATGTTAGGCATGCCCTTTCCCCTCTACCGGCGCAGGGCTGTCCGGGAAAAATCCGGACGTGATTTGAGGCACATGCCCGCCCCACGACGTCATCCCCGGGCCTTCCTTGACCCGGGGATCTCGGGGACGTGAGGCTCGATGTCCCACTGCGACAAGATCCCGGGGGTCAAGAAAGGCCCGGGGAGACGTGTTCACATAGAACCGTGCCGCCTGCGCGTCTGTCGTCTTCCTCGGCGGCCCCCGCAAGCGAGCGGTCAAGCTCAGATGTACGGCCCGAGCTTGCACCCCAATGCCTCGACCGGATTGATGCAGTCCTCGCCGGCCACCAGGTCGATGATGTCGTAGTCGTCGTCCTTGTGCGCCATCTCCGACGCCTTCTTGCCCATGACCACGGGCACCGGGCGCACCAGCTGGTGGTCCTCCGCCCGATACCAGACCTTGCCCAACGAGCTGTCGAACGGCGCGGCCTTGGACGCCTCGAACGCCTTGATGACGTCGACGGGGTTGAAGCTTTTCGCGCGTTCGACCGCCGCCGCCCACAGCAGCGTCTGCATGTAGCCGACATGCGCGCCCCATTTCGGGTACTGGTTGAACTTCGCCCGGAACGCCGTGACGAAATCCGCGCTCAGCGGGAATTTCTCCTGCAATTTCCAGTGCCACTCGAACGTGCCCAGCACGCCTTCCATCAGCTTCGGACCCAGCTCCTGCGCCTGGAACGCCGAGATGTTCGGCACCACCATCTTCATCCGCTTCAGCACGCCGAACTGGTCCGCCTGCTTCGTCGATGTCACCGCGTCGGACGCGAAGGCCACGTTGACGAAGATGTCGGCCCCCGAATTGGCGATGTTCAGCAGCGCCGAGGAATAGTCGCTGGCCCCCAACGGCACGACCTGCTTGATCGCCATCGTCCAGCCATGCGGCTTCATGAACTCCGAGAAGCTGTCGAACACCGAGTGCCCGTATGTGTAGTCCGGCACCAGGTAGGCGGCTTTCTTGCCGGTCCCCAGCGTCTTCGCCGTGATCCCGGCCATCGCCCGGGCGCCCATGTAGCTTTGCTGCTGCGACCGGAAACCGTAGCGCTGGCAGTTCTTGCCCGTCGTGTCGTTGCTGCCCGACACGCCGACCATGTTCAGCACGCGCTCCCGGTTCGCCAGCTCCTGCACCGCGATCGCCTCGGCGCTGCTGACCGATCCGGTGACCATGATCGCATGGTCGCGCTGGATGAACTGGGTCTGCGCCTGCACTGCCACGTTGGGCTTCAGCTCGCTGTCGGTCATGCGGTATTTGACCTGCTTGCCCAGCACGCCCTTGCCCGCCAGGCCCCATTTGGCCACCAGCGGGTCACCGGCGTTGATCAGGCCCATGGCGAGTTCGTAGCCGCGCTGCAGGTCCTGCCCATCGGCCGAGTAGGCCCCGGTGATCGGCACCGTGATGCCTACGAACACGCTGTCCGCGCCCACGCCGACCGGGAAGTTCCCGATGGTGGCGGGTGACTGCGCCCGGGCCGGTCCGGCCAGCGACATCGC
Organism: Rhodospirillales bacterium; assembly: GCA_043740535.1. GTDB lineage: Bacteria > Pseudomonadota > Alphaproteobacteria > Acetobacterales > Acetobacteraceae > JBBROS01. Next base: position 4,440 of record JAYUCA010000256.1, read on the forward strand.
CCCCAATCCCAGCCCCAGTCCCCGTCGACCGATGCCCGTCCCAAAACCCATGTCATTCCCCACAATTCCGTGCCGTCATTAACCGTCGCAATGCCCCGGCGCACAAGCCGTTCATCACATAATGCCGAGCCCCTTGCACGGGCCCCCGCGGCGCACGAGTTGCTAGGCCATGGTTTCAGCCAATTTCGCTCAATCCGGCGCCCGAAACGGCGCCAGCTCCGGACCCGCCGCCGCCATGCGGCTTGCCCGGCTCCGTAAGCTTGCGTGGCTGCTCGATGCCCAGTTCCTGTTGCCCGGCACCAGGTTCCGCTTCGGCATCAACGGCTTGCTCGGTCTTGCACCGGGCGCTGGCGACGTGGTGGTGGGCTTGGTGTCGCTTTATATCGTCAACGAGGCCCGGCAGCTTGGCGCGCCGCCGGCCTTGCTCGCGCGCATGCTCGCCAACATCGGCATCGAGGTGCTGGGCGGCGCCGTTCCGGTGATCGGCGACATGTTCGACATGGCCTTCAAGGCGAATCTCCGGAACCTGGCCCTGCTCGATGCCTGGCTGACCCGCTGACGCCAGGATTTGAGGCGCGGCGGCAACGCGGGGGTGTAGCGCTGAGATAATCGCGGAGGGGTGTTCGTACGCTCGGGTCAGGAACCCAGGCGAAGCATCGGCGCGACCTGGTCGGCCAGCTGCGCCAGCGCCATGCTCAACGCCGCCACGAGGTCCGTCGTCGACGGGCCCGTGGGCGTCACCACCAGCCGGACCGTCCGCGCCGCAGCCCGGGCGCGGCCGCGGCTGACCGCCACCTGCGCCAGCAGCACGACCTGGCCCGTCGCGTCCGCGTCGAAGCGCTGCAGATCCAGCTCGATCGTCGCGTCCGGCTCGGCGGAGATGGAACCGGACGACGTGAACACGCTGCTGCCGGGCAGGCGGGTGTTCAGGTCTTCGGCCAGCACCCGGGCGACCAGCGCGCCCAGCGGCTCCCCCCACCGTTCCCCGGCGCCCAGCTTCAGGCGGTAGTCCGCACTGGTGCGAACGATCTCTGGCCGGTCCAGATAGCCTGCGAGGCCGATCCGCCGCAGCTCCACCAGGCGAGCCCCGCCTGTCAGCGGCGCGCCGGAGCGGGCGGCGAGCGTGAAATAGGCCGGCTCCGGCGAGGCGCAGGCGGCCAGCAGCAGCGGCATGGCCAGGAAACCGCGGCGAAAAATCACCGCGTCTGCCCGTAATCGGCCCGGCCGCGCACCAGCGCCTCCGGATGGCGGTCCAGATAATCCGCCAGCAGACGGATCGACCGCGCCGTGTCGCCCACCTGCACCATCGCGCGTTCCAGCTCCCGGTTGAATTGACTGTCCTTGCCGTAGCTCAGGTCGATCGAGCCCAGCGTCCGCCCTGCCTTGACCACCGCGTCCTGCAGCGCCGTCACCAGCGCCGGCAGCCGCTGCAGCACCGGCGACAACCCGCTGTCGGCCTTGCGCGCCAGGTCCTGCACGCTGCCCATGGCGCCAGAGGCGGAGCGGAGCGTGCTGTTCAGGTTGGCGCCGATCTCGTCCAGCGGCAGCCGGTCCAGCTTGTTGGCGATGTTGCCGACCGACGCGACGATGCTGTCCAGGCCACCCCCGGCGCTGGGGATGATGAACTCCCGCCCCTCCGTCTTCAGCTCCGCCGCCGGGGCGCCCGGCACGAAATCGAGCGCCAGCACCATCTGCCCCGTTAGATAGCTGGCGGTGCGGAGCTGCGCCCGCATGCCACGCTGCACCAGCTTGCGGGCGACCTCGATCGGGTCCTGTTGCTGTGCGACGTCACGGTCCTGGATCCGCTCCGGCTGGATCTCGAACCGCACACGCACCCGCGCCCGCCCCAGGCCCGGTTCGAAATCGAGCGCCACCTCCGTCACCGTGCCGATCTGCAGGCCGAAGAACTCCACCGCCGCACCCTGCGCCAGGCCGCGCACGTTGCTCTCGAAATACGCGACGAAGCTTTGATGCGTCGTGTAGCCGGCGGCCTGCGCGTCCTGGTAGTTGCGATACAGCTGGAACTCGCTGCCCTCCGGCAGCTGCTTGGCATCGCGCGCCGCACGCGGCGAGTCGAACGCGACCCCGCCCGACAGCACTGCAGCCAGGCTTGCCACCTCCACATGCACGCCCTCGTTGCCGACGCTGACCGACAGGCCGGAGGCGTTCCAGAAATGCGTGCCGTCCTGCACGAAGCCGTCATACGGGGACCGCACGAACACGTTGACGGTGACGGGGCCGGTGCCGTTGCCGATGTCGTAGCCCAGCACCTCGCCCACCGTGATGTCGCGCCAGAACACCGGGGCGCCCGGCCCCAGGGAGCCGATCCGGTCGGCGCGGAGGTGGTAGGTGCGCCCCGGCTCGCCGCTGCGCACGCCGGGCGGCTGCTCCAGGCCGACGAACTCGGTCTGCTCCTTCCCGTCGCGCGCGCCGGGGTCCATCTCGATGTAGCTGCCGGACACCAGCGTCTCGATGCCCGAGATGCTGCCGGAACTCAGGCGCGCCCGCACGACCCAGAACCGCGCGTTGTTGGTAAGGTAGGGCGCCGCCTCCCGCCGCATCCGCAGCGTGACGATCACGCCCTGCATGTCGTCGGTCAGGCGCACATTCTGCACCTGGCCCAGCTCCACCGCCTTGTGCCGCACGCGGGTCTGCGCGGCGGTCAGCCCGTCGCCGGTCTTGAAGGTGATGGTGACCAGCGGCCCCTCGCTGCGCACCGTCCGCACGCCGAGGTAGACGGCGATGCCGAGCGCCACCAGCGGGATCAGCCACACGAGCGAGAACCGGCTGCGCCGCACCCGCGCCGGGGGGGGGATCGCCGGGGCCTCATGCAGCGGCGGCTGGACGGAATCGTTCATGCCTGCACCGGACGCCCGCCGGGCGCCGCCACCGGCGCAGCCTCGGCCGCGTCCCACATGATGCGCGGGTCGAAGCTCAGCGCCGCCAGCATCGTCAGCACGACGACCGACGCGAAGGCCACGGCGCCGTATCCGGGAATGACCGAGCCGATCACGCCCATCCGCACCAGGGCGGTCAGGATGGACAGCATGAACACGTCGATCATCGACCAGCGGCCGATGAGATCGACGATCCGGAACAGCCGCGTGCGGTCGTACAGCCGGTTCGGGCTGGCCCGCTGCGTCAGCACCAGCAGCGTCACCAGGCCCACCAGCTTCAGCACCGGCACCAGGATGCTGGCCACGAACACCAGCGCCGCCAGCGGCCACATGCGGTACTCGATCAGCTCCTCCACGCCACCCAGTATCGTGCTGGGGGCGCCGCGGCCAAAGCGGATCACCGTCATCACCGGATAGACGTTGGCGGGGATATACAGGATGGCCGCCGCGATCATCAGCGCCCAGGTGCGCGCGACCGGATGCGGCTTGCGGTGGCGCAGCGGCGTGTCGCAGCGCGGGCAGGCGTCGCGCTCACGCAAGCGGCTGACCTGGCCGCAGGAATCGCAGCCGATCAGCGGCGCATGGAAGGCGTGGTGCGCCAGCGGCGGCGGCGCCGTGCGGCGCAGGCGGCCGATCGCGTCCCACATCGCATGCTCGTCCAGCCAGCAATCGGCCCAGGCGGTGATCAGCATCAGCGCCGCCAGCGCATACAGCGCCGGGCCGATCTGCACCTCGGCCAGGGCCGACAGGCGCGTGTAGGCGACGAACAGGCCCAGCAGGAACACCTCGATCATCGCCCACGGCGCGAGGACCGCGCGCAGCCGCGCCATCGCGATCAGCGTCGGCCGCGACAGGCCGCCGCGCAGGCCGCCCAGCACCGCGGCCGTCAGCGCCAGGCGCAGGAACGGCGCCAGCATCGTGGTTGCCAGCACGACCACGGCCAGGAACGGCATGTCCTGGTCCTCGAACGCCACCGGCAGGTGCAGCACGGACGTCACCTCTTCCTGCCCCGCCATGCGGAACCCCAGCAGCGGCGAGATCGCGACGACGAACAGCAGCACCAGCCCAGTCACCGCCAGCGCGAACGTCATGCCGATGCTGTTGCGCCGCCGCCGGCGCAGGACCGCGCCACAGCGGTCGCACGCCGCCACCTGGCCCGGCCGCAGCACGCCTATGCGCTGGAACAGCCCGCAATCCGGGCATTCGCGCAAACCGGGTTCTTTGAGGACAGCATCAGGCATCATCGGCAGGAACGCACGCCAGCCCGTTGTGTTGCGTGAGGTGCGTGGATCAACCGCATGATGCTGGATATACCATGCCTACGAACGATCCGGCACCCACCCACACGACGATCGAGTGAGCGAAAGATGGATTGACCAAAGACTTGGCCACCGGCAGGCGGAGCTCTTAACCCGTCATCGCGAGCCCTCGCGAAGCGATCCAGGAGCCGCAAACCCGCACCGGGCCGACCCGACCGCCTTTCAGACGAGCAACGAAGTGGGCATCGAGCCGCTGGCGCTGACGCCGGACTCCTGGCAATCCGTGAAAGAGCGTTGCGACCCATGCCAGACGTGCCACACCAGACGTGCAAAACGTGCCAGACCAAAAAACGGAGGAAACAAGCAACATGGACCAGCAGATCGCCCGCCGCACCGTGCTGGGCGCCGCCCTGGGGGCCGCAGCCCTCGGCCGCACCGCCGCCGCCCAGCCCGCCAAGCCGAAATCGCCGCTGACGGTCACCGTCGTCGACGTCGCCGGCAACCTGGCGCTCAGCCAAAAGGCCTTCGAGGCCTACCGGAAGGCTAAGCCCGAGATGGTCGCGAAGTTCAACTTCACGAAGGCCCCGGCGCCCGAGCTGCCGTCCAAGCTGCGCGCCCAGCAGGCCGCCAACCGCGTCGACCTCGA
>JAYUCA010000257.1:0-1784 GCA_043740535.1 Rhodospirillales bacterium
GCTGCGACGTGATGCTGAACGTCGGCGCGCGGTTCGACGACCGGGTGACGGGGCGGATCAACGCCTTCAGCCCCGGCAGCCGCAAGATCCACGTCGACATCGACCCCAGCAGCATCAACAAGAACGTGCTGGTGGACGTGCCCGTCATCGGCGACGCCGGCCGGGTGATGCAGGCGCTGCTGGCCGCCTGGCACGCGGACGACGCCCGGCAGGACCGGGAAGCCCTGGCCAACTGGTGGCGGCAGATCGACGAATGGCGCGGGATCGACAGCCTGAAGTTCACGCAGAACATGGCGCCCGGCAGCATCATCAAGCCGCAATACGCCGTGCAGCGCCTGTATGAGATGACCCGCGCCAGCGGCCGCGACACCTTCATCACGACCGAGGTCGGCCAGCACCAGATGTGGGCCGCGCAGCATTTCCGCTTCGACAAGCCGAACCACTGGATGACCTCGGGCGGCCTCGGCACGATGGGCTACGGCCTGCCGGCGGCGATGGGCGTGCAGATCGCCCACCCGGATGCGCTGGTGATCGACATCGCCGGCGAGGCCAGCATCCTGATGAACATCCAGGAGATGGGCACGCTGGCGCAATACCGCCTGCCGGTGAAGGTGTTCATCCTGAACAACCAGTACATGGGCATGGTGCGCCAGTGGCAGGAGCTGCTGCACGGCGGCCGCTATTCGGAAAGCTATTCCGATGCGCTGCCGGACTTCGTGAAGCTGGCCGACGCGTTCCACGCCAAGGGCCTGCGCGCGACCAAGGTGGAAGAGCTGGACGACGTGATCCGCGAGATGCTGGAGACGCCGGGTCCGGTGATCGCCGACATCGGCGTGGACCAGAAGGAGAACTGCTTCCCGATGATCCCGTCCGGCGCCGCGCATAACGAGATGATCCTGGGGCCGGAGCATCAGGACCGCACGGCCGGGATCACGGATGAGGGGATGATGCTTGTCTAGCTCGATCAACCCGGCGGCGCGGGAGCGTTCGGCGACCATCTCCGTGCTGGTGGAGAACGAGGCGGGCGTGCTGGCCCGGGTCATCGGGCTGTTCTCCGGCCGCGGCTACAACATCGACAGCCTGACGGTGGCGCCGGTGGACGAGACCGGGCGGCTCAGCCGCATCAACGTCGTGACCTCGGGCACTGACATGATCATCGAGCAGATCAAGGCGCAGCTCGACCGGCTGGTGCCGGTGCACCGGGTGGCGGACCTGACGCTGGACGGGCCGCATCTGGCGCGTGAGATGGCGATGGTGAAGGTGAGCGGCACCGGGCCGGACCGGGCGGAGGCGCTGCGGATCGGCGACGCGTTCCGCGCCCGGGTGATCGACGCCACCACGGAAAGCTTCGTGTTCGAGCTGACGGGCGCCACCGAGAAGCTGGACGCGTTCATCGGGATGATGCGGCCGATCGGGCTGCTGGAAGTCAGCCGCACCGGCATCGCCGCCATCGCGCGCGGCAAAAGGATGCTGTAAGCAGCCCCCGTTTTGCAACAATAGAAAGTGAGTTTCGAGATGCGCGTGTATTACGACCGCGACGCCGACGTGAACCTGATCAAGAGCAAGAAGGTCGCGGTGATCGGCTTCGGCAGCCAGGGCCATGCCCATGCGCTGAACCTGAAGGACAGCGGCGTGCCGGATCTGGTCGTGGGCCTGCGCCCGGGCTCGATCGGCATCGCCAAGGCCGAGAACGCCGGGCTTACGGTCATGGACCCGGCCGATGCGGCCAAGTGGGCCGACGTCATCATGGTGCTGACGCCCGACGAGGGGCAGGGCGACCTGTA
>JAYUCA010000258.1:0-5371 GCA_043740535.1 Rhodospirillales bacterium
GGGCGGCACCTACTACCCGCTCACGGTCAAGAAGCACCTGCGCGCCCAGGAAATCGCCGACCAGAACCGTCTGCCATGCATCTACCTGGTCGACTCGGGCGGCGCCAATCTGCCCAACCAGGACGACGTCTTCCCCGACCGCGACCACTTCGGCCGCATCTTCTTCAACCAGGCCAATCTGTCGGCCAAGGGCATCGCCCAGATCGCCGTCGTCATGGGTTCGTGCACCGCCGGCGGCGCCTACGTGCCGGCCATGAGCGACGAGTCGATCATCGTGAAAGAGCAGGGCACCATCTTCCTCGGCGGCCCGCCGCTGGTCAAAGCGGCCACCGGTGAAGTCGTCAGCGCCGAAGACCTCGGCGGCGGCGACGTCCACACCCGCCTGTCCGGCGTGGTCGACCACCTGGCGCAGAACGACCTGCACGCGCTCTCGCTGGCGCGCAAGATCGTCGGCAACCTGAACCGCGTCAAGCCCCAGCAGGCGCCGTTGCGCGAGGTCGCCGAGCCCTTGTACGCGGCCGAAGAACTGTACGGCGTGATCCCGGTCGACACCCGCAAACCATTCGATGTGCGCGAGGTGATCGCCCGCATCGTCGACGGCAGCGATTTCGACGAATTCAAGGCGCGCTACGGCACCACGCTGATCTGCGGCTTCGCCCATATCTACGGCGTCAAGGTCGGCATCATCGCCAATAACGGTATCCTGTTTTCCGAGTCGGCGCTGAAGGGCACGCATTTCATCGAATTGTGCTGCCAGCGCAAGATCCCGCTGGTATTTTTGCAAAACATCACCGGCTTCATGGTCGGGCGCAAATATGAGAACGAGGGCATTGCCAGGAACGGCGCCAAGATGGTGACGGCCGTTTCCACCGCAGCGGTGCCAAAATTCACCGTCATCATCGGCGGCAGTTTTGGCGCTGGCAACTACGGCATGTGCGGTCGCGCCTTCTCGCCGCGCTTCCTGTGGATGTGGCCGAACGCCCGCATCTCGGTCATGGGCGGCGTGCAGGCCGCCAGCGTCATGGCGACGCTGCGCCGTGACAACATCGAAGCCAAGGGCGGCGCCTGGTCGCCCGAGGAAGAAGCGGAGTTCCGCGCGCCGATCGAGGCGCAGTACGAGGCGCAGGGCAACCCGTACTATGCGTCCGCCCGCCTGTGGGATGACGGCGTGATCGACCCGGCGGACACCCGCATGGTGCTGGGGCTCGGCCTGTCCGCCTGCCTGAACGCGCCGGTCGAGGGCTGGTCGGACAAGCAGGCGGGCTTCGGCCTGTTCCGGATGTGAGCATGTTCGACACGATTCTGATCGCCAACCGCGGCGAAATCGCCTGCCGCGTCATCCGCACCGCGCGCCGCATGGGCATCCGCACCGTCGCCGTCTATTCCGAGGCCGACGAGGGCGCGCTGCATACCGCGATGGCAGACGTCGCCGTGCCGATCGGGCCGGCGCCGGCGCGCGACAGCTACCTCGACATCGCCCGCATCGTCGATGCCGCCCGCCGCACCGGCGCGCAGGCGATCCACCCGGGTTACGGCTTCCTGAGCGAGAACGCCGCCTTCGCCGACGCCTGCGCCGAGGCCGGGCTGGTGTTCATCGGGCCGCCCGCGGGCGCCATCCGCGCCATGGGCAGCAAGTCCGCGGCCAAGGCGCTGATGGAGGCGGCCGGCGTGCCGCTGGTGCCCGGCTACCACGGCGCAGACCAGGACCCGGCGCTGCTGGCCCGCGAGGCGGCCCGCATCGGCTACCCCGTTCTGATCAAGGCCAGCGCCGGCGGGGGCGGCAAGGGGATGCGCGTCGTCACCCGCGCCCAGGATTTCGCCGAAGGCCTGGCGCTGGCGAAGGGTGAGGCCGCGTCGGCCTTCGGCGACGACCAGGTGCTGGTCGAACGTTATCTGACCCGGCCGCGCCACATCGAGATCCAGGTCTTCGCCGACCAGTCCGGCCAGACCGTCAGCCTGTTCGAGCGCGACTGCTCCATCCAGCGCCGCCACCAGAAAGTGGTCGAGGAAGCCCCGGCGCCCGGCATGACCCAGGGCTGGCGGGACGCGATGGGGCAGGCGGCCTGCGCTGCGGCGAAGGCGATCGGCTATGTCGGCGCCGGCACGGTGGAGTTCATCGTCGATGCCGGCAGCGCCGAAAGGGCCGTCGACGACAACTTCTTCTTCATGGAGATGAACACGCGGCTGCAGGTCGAGCATCCTGTCACGGAGATGATCACCGGGCTGGACCTGGTCGAATGGCAGTTGCTCGTCGCGTGCGGCCAGCCGCTCCCGAGCCTGGCGCCACGGATCGACGGCCACGCGATCGAGGTGCGGGTCTATGCCGAGGATCCGGACCGCGACTTCATGCCGGCCACGGGGCGCCTGGTCCACCTGCGCACGCCGGAACCGGGCCCGCACGTGCGGGTCGATACCGGCGTGCGCCAGGGCGACTCGATCACCATCCATTACGACCCGATGATCGCCAAGCTGGTCGTGTGGGACACGACGCGAGAGGCCGCGGTACGCCGGCTGCGCCGGGCGCTGTCGGACTACGAGGCGGTGGGCGTGCAGACCAATCTGGGCCTGCTGCGCCGGATCGCGGCGCATCCGGACTTCGCGGCGGGCGTGCTGGACACCGGCTTCATCGCCCGGCACGAGGCGGCGCTGCTGCCGCCGCGCGGCGCGGCGCCTGAAGCGGCGCTGGCGGCCGCTGCGGCCCACGTCCTGCGGCAGCCGATGCTGACCGCGCCGGGCGACCCGCACTCGCCCTGGTCGGCGCCGGGGGCCTGGCGGATGAACGCGGCCGGGCATCGCGACATCGCGCTGCTGGACGGCCAGGCCGAGGTGGTCGTGCGCGCCTGGCCGCAGCCGGATGGCTCGGCGCGCCTGGTGCTGCCGGGCGCCGAGGCGCTGCTCCGGCGCGGCAGCCTGCTGTTGCACGGCGTTGAAGTTCCGCATCGCGTGGTCGCCGACGGTCCGCTGCTGACCGTCATCCTGGACGGCGATGCCTGGCCGCTGCGCCTGGTCGATCCGCTGGCGCCGCCCGAGGCCGCGATGGAGGGTGGCGACCGTGTCATGGCGCCGATGCCCGGCCGCGTGATCTCGGTGTCGGTGGCGGCTGGCCAGACGGTCGCGCGCGGCGACGTGCTGCTGGTACTGGAAGCGATGAAGGTGCAGATGCGCTTGACCGCCCCGCGCGACGGTGTGCTGGACGCGGTGCATGCCGTCGCCGGCACGCTGGTTGACGAGGGGACGGAACTGGTGAGCTACGCCGGACTTTAAGCCTGCAACGATACCACTCCAGGGATGTCGAAAGACAAAAGAGTGACTGCAGAGGCGCCGAGGACGCAGAGAAGAGAGTTTGGATTATTGCAGGCGGACCAGGCGTCGTGGCTGGATGTGCTGACACATCGCTTCTTTCTCCGCGTCCTCTGCGGTCGATGTTCTTTGTTAGAATCAGGGGTCGTAAGCAGTGACCCGCGCATTGGATGGTGGAATGCGAAGGGCATTCCACCCTGCGAGGCAATCGTGAACGGGTTTTCGCAGGGTGCGCTGTTTCTCGGCACTGCACCCTATGGCTGGGCGAGTGTCAGGGTTTTAGGGCGCTGGTATGATCTGAAAGCTCGGCACGCATGACCAAGCTCCACTATCGTCACTGCGAGGAGCGCTTGTGACGAAGCAGTCCAGGGCCGCAAGACCGAGCGTGCCGCCGATCGCCTGCGATGAAGCAGCTGGCCCTGCTTGCAGCGTCAGACCGACCGGCGGCGCAGCAGGAGCGTGCCGGCCATTCCGGCGAGCATCAGCATCAGCGACGCGGGCTCGGGCACCGGTGGGGGAACGACCGCCGGGGTGTAGGTGTAGACAACGGTCAGCGTCGCGCCGGCCTTGGTGTTGATGCTGTTCGTGATGTTGCCGCCGCCGCCGAAAACGGTCGTGCCGGTGGCAGTGGTGATGGTGGTGGAGATCGGGCCAGACTCAAAAGCGGCGAAATTGGTCGAGGTCGCCGACGCGGTGCTGGTCGGGCCGAAGGGGCCGAAGGGCGCCGACGTCCCGGAACCGAGGGCGGTGTAGGTCTGGGTCACCACGAGATCCTGCATCAGCGTTCCGATGATGGCGCTGATGCCGGCGTTCGAGCTGGTACCTGAAAGGTTCACATCCTCGGTCACCTTGAAGTTCTGCGGCGTTGCGGACGTGTTCTTCACCGTCCCGCTGAACGCGCCGCTGGAGTCGAGCGTGATCGCCACGCCCGTCAACGTCCCCAACGCGGTGTTGAACGGATTGACCGTCAGCACCTGGCTCCAGTCGGTCAACTGGGGCGTCCCGCCAACGCCGTAGCTGGCGCTGGTCGTGATCGTCGTCGCGGATGCCACGCCGATGCCAGCCATCAAAGCGGCAACGGCCAAAGCGGACGAACGAGCAAGGATCATGGAACGGGTCCTTCAGGAGGCCGCCCGAGATGGCGACGCGAATTGATGTCGGGAACTGTATCCTTTCTTTCGGAAATGTCAATCTATCGTGAAAACCAAGTGCGATGTTGATGGGGCCAAAAACATCGTTCGATATCAGCTGGATACGAAGATCGGCGGTCCACGCAAGGCGGTTTTGGCAGCGATCGATCGAAACGGACGACGGGATTTCGTAAAGCCGACACGATTTTTACGACGGAGCGCGCGGCCGTTTAACAGTTTCAAGACTGCCCGAACCTGCGCCACGTGACGGGTGCGGCGTTCACGGGGACCGGTGCCGCGAAGGCCTGGCGCTCGCCGCAGCCGCCTACATCGGCCGGTTCGCCCGCGCCACCACCGCCTCGAACAACACCTGGCCACCGGCCTCGGCCTGTTCCGGCTCGATGCTTTCCGCCTCGTTATGGCTCAGCCCGTCCTTGCACGGCGTGAAGATCATCGCCGTCGGCACGTGCCGCGCCACATAGACGGCGTCGTGCCCGGCGCCCGACACGATCTCCCGCGCCGAATAGCCCAGCCGTGCCGCCGCCTGGCGCACCAGGTCCACGCAGCCGGCATCGAAGGGCTGCGCGGGGATGCGGAACAGCTCCGTGATCTGCAGCGCCACGCCGCAATCCCGCGCGATGAACCCCGCCTCCCGCGGGAACTGCGCCGCCAGCCGCGTGACCTCCGCCTCGTCCGGATGGCGGAACTCCACGCTGAAGCGGACCTCGCCCGGCACCACGTTGCAACTGTTCGGCAGCACGACCAGGCGCCCCACCGTGCCGCGCCCGTCCTCGCCGCGCGCCCGCATCATGCGATCGACAAGGTCGATCACCCGCGCCGCGCAGACCAGCGCGTCTTTCCGCGTGCTGGGGGGCGTGGTGCCGGCGTGGCTGTCCTGCCCGGTCGCCACCGCGTCGTACCACACCTGCGCCTGCCCGCCG
>JAYUCA010000259.1:0-1619 GCA_043740535.1 Rhodospirillales bacterium
CTCGACGACGACACGCCGCCCGGGATTGTGCGGCGCATCATCAATTTTCTCCGCGACCGCGTCTGAAAGTGTGGAGTGCGAATCCACGCGACTATGCGAACAGTGTAGCCGACTCGACCCTTGACCGAACCTCTGCATACCCACGCCTGGGAGCCCTGACATGACGCTGAACCTGACCGTCCCCGTGCACGCCCACACGGATTTCACCCCCCGCATCACCGTGATCGGCGTCGGCGGCGGGGGCACGAACGCGGTCGACAACATGATCGCCTCGGGCCTGACCGGCGTCGATTTCGTCGTCGCCAACACCGACGCGCAGCAGCTGCAGCACAGCAAGGCCGACCGCCGCATCCAGCTGGGCCCGCACTTGACGCAGGGCCTGGGCGCGGGCGCCAAGCCCGAGATCGGCCGCGCCGCGGCGCAGGAGGCTGCGGACGAGCTGATGCGCCACCTGGACGGCACCCACATGGTGTTCATCACCGCCGGCATGGGCGGCGGCACCGGCACCGGCGCCGCACCCGTGATCGCGCAGCTGGCGCGCGAACGCGGCGTGCTGACCGTCGGCGTCGTCACCAAGCCGTTCACGTTCGAGGGCGCGCGCCGCACGAAGGCCGCCGAGCAAGGCATCGCCGAGCTGCAGCAGTACGTCGACACGCTGATCGTCATCCCGAACCAGAACCTTTTCCGCCTCGCCAACGAGCGCACGGGCTGGAAAGAGGCGTTCAAGATGGCCGACCAGGTGCTGTACATGGGCGTGCGCGGCGTCACCGACCTGATGATGGCCCCGGGCCTCGTGAACCTCGACTTCGCCGACATCCGCACGGTGATGGCCGAGATGGGCAAGGCGATGATGGGCACCGGCGAGGCCGAGGGCGAGAACCGCGCCATCCGCGCCGCCGAGGCCGCCATCAGCAACCCGCTGCTGGAAGACACCTCGATGGCCGGCGCGCGCGGCCTGCTGATCAACATTACCGGCGGCGAGGACATGACGCTGTTCGAGGTCGACCAGGCCGCGAACCGCATCCGCGAAGAGGTCGCCGAGGACGCCAACATCATCTTCGGCTCGGCGGTCGATGACAGCCTGTCGGGCCGCATCCGTGTGTCCGTGGTGGCCACCGGCATCGACATGGCCAGCCAGGTGGAGCAGCAGCGCCCGCGCCTTGTCGCGGTGGGCGGCGGCGCGCCCACGGGGCTGGCGAACGCCATTTCCAGCACGGCCCAGACTCCGGCCCAGAACCAGGCGCCCAGCCTGACGCCTTCGGGCCAGGGCGCCACGGCGTTGCAGCAAGGCCAGGTTTCGCCGGCGCAGCTGCTCAACCCCCGCCCCATGGCGGCCGAGCCGCCGCAGGGCTATGCGGCGGAGACGACCGCGCATCCCGCCCTGCAGCCCTCGTCCCCCGGCCCGGCCCGCAGCTATGTTCCGCCGGTCCCGGCCCAGCGCCCGGTCAGCGCCCCGCGGCAGGGCGCCATCCTGTCCGAAGCGCGGGAGCTGGCGGCCCCGCCGCCACCCGTGGCAGCGCCCATGTCGCCGGCCCGGTCGCTGTTCGGCATCATGACGCGCGGCATGCGCAGCGTCCGCGGCGCGGCAGCCGGGCTGCCAGGCCAGTCGGACCCGCGCA
>JAYUCA010000260.1:0-1785 GCA_043740535.1 Rhodospirillales bacterium
CGGCCGCGGTTCACCAGGCGGAACGACGGGTCGTCGATCGGCCCCGGGGCACGGCCCGCGGCCTCCGTCGTGCGGCCGCCGGGGAAGACCAGCGTTTCGATCTGGCAGGTGTTCACCCGCCGCCGCTCCTCCGGCTTGCCGTCCGCATAGACCACGCGGATGTCGTACAGGCAGTTCCCGTCCGCCAGCAGCCGCACCGGGAAGTTCTGCCCGGGCGCCACCAGGCTCTGCCCCAGCCGGTCGCGCCCCCAGCGATCGACCCCGGCGGGCGTCGCATAGACCTCGTTGATCGACAGGGCGCCGCGGTTCGCCAGCGTGAACGATGGGTTGGGCGCCTGCGCCATGGCGGGCCAGCCCAGCAGCACGGCGATGACGGCAAGCGCAAGTCGCATCGGGAACCTCGGTGGGCCTGGTGAAGCACTCTAACCCAGATGTGCCCAGGACGTTCAAACGCTACCACCGCCCCACGGGATGGCGGCGCACGCGACGGACCACATACGCCGTCCAGATCACCTGCGGCGGCAGCACCAGCAGCGGGGCCAGCACCTTGCCCAGCCCGGCCGCATCCAGGAACACCCAGCAGACCGCCCCGCCCCACAGCACGAACCCCCAGTGCACCAGCGTCACCACGGGCATCGCCAGGCCGGACCTCTGCGCCACCTGATACAGGTGCCCGCGATGCGCCTGGGTCACACGCTCCCGGGCCAGCAGCCGCCGGGCCAGGGTGAAGGCGACGTCGTACAGCACGCCGAACAGCAGCATCGGCACGATCAGCACCGACAGCTCCACGCCCTGGAACCGCCCCGCCGCCACCGCCAGCACCGCCAGCACGAAGCCGCAGAACTGGCTGCCGACGTCGCCCAGGAAGATGCGCGCCCGCGGGAAGTTGAACGGCAGGAACCCCGCCAGCCCCGACGCCAGCACCAGCCCGGCGAAATACACGAACCACCCGCCATGCGCCGCCGCGATCGCCGCCAGGATCATCGCGGTCAGGGCAGCAACCCCGGACGCCAGGCCGTTCAGCCCGTCGATGAAGTTCATCGCGTTCGTCGCGAACAGGATCCACCCCAGCGTGACGGCCACGCCGAACCACCCCAATTCCACCGGCCCCAGCAGCGGCAGGTTCAGCCGATCGACATACAGCCCGCTGCCCACCGCCAGCAGCGCCGCGGCCACCTGGCCGCCCAGCTTCACGGTGAACGGCCACTCCCGCGTGTCATCCAGGAACGCGACCACCGCGATGGCGCCCGACGCCAGGATCACGCCCCGGAAATACCCGTCCGCCAGGCGGGAGAACTCGGCGAAGGCGTACAGCAGCAGGATCCCCGCCATGAACGCGACGACGACGCCCACCCCGCCGCCCTTCGGGATCGGCCGCGTATGCACCTTGCGCGCGTCCGGCGTGTCCATCACGCCCACGCCGATCATGCCCCGCACCACCGCCGCGGAAAGCCCGGCCAGCGCCACGAAGAACAGCAGATGCTTCAACAGGGCCTGAAGGGTCACCGGTATCACGGAGTGTGCGAAGTTGGGGGAACGCGGCTATAGGGTCCGCACGATGCCCGCGCAACGCCCCCCTTCCCGCAAGACGATTCGGCCGTTCAACCGGATCCTGCTCAACATGCTGCTGGACGGCGCCCTTGCCGCCGTCGCGACGCCGCTGGCACGCTACATCGCCGAGCCCGACAGCGGCCTGCTGCATCCGCTGTGGTTCATCGCCGGCGGCGCCATCACGCTGCTGCTGGCGGGCCTGCCGTTCCGCATGCCGCAGCAGTACTGGCGCTT
>JAYUCA010000261.1:0-1560 GCA_043740535.1 Rhodospirillales bacterium
CAACGGCTCGTCCGACGGCGTGGCCGACGGCCAGGCGCATGTGGACTTCCCGGCGTCGAGCCCGTTCGCGCTGGGCTGCGGCGGCACCCGGCTCACCGCGTCAGGCCAGACCATCAGCACAGAGGTGGTGTGGAATGCCAACCCCACCAGCAGTGCCACCGGTGGCGGCGTCAGCGGCTTCTTTGCGTTGCCCGCCTACCAGGCCAACGCGCAGGTGCCGCCCGCCACCGGCGCGGGCGGTCGCGGCGTGCCGGATGTGGCCGGTGACGCCGACCCGGCGAGCGGCTATCAGGTGCGTGTGGACGGGCAGAACCTGGTCATCGGCGGAACAAGCGCGGTGGCTCCGCTGTGGGCCGGGCTAATCGCGCTGATGAATCAGAAGCTGGGCCACCCGGTGGGCTTCCTGAACCCGCTGCTGTACGGCTCGCTGGCCGGGCAAGGCCTGTTCAACGACATTGTGAGCGGCAACAACGGCAGCTTTTCGGCCGGGCCGGGCTGGGACGCCTGCACCGGCTGGGGCTCGCCGATCGGCGGCAAGCTGCTGCACGCCCTGGGCGGCTGAAAGCAGCCGCCGGCCGACCCGTCGGCGAGCCCATTCGACCCGCAGTTCATGCGTCACCGGCGCGTCATGAACTGCGCCCAAGCTGCGCCGGTTGACTGGAGCCTGGCATGAGCAACCCGATCGAGCACATCGTCATCATCGTCAAGGAAAACCACACCTTTGACAACTACTTCGGCACCTTCCCGGGTGCGGTGGGCGTTCCCCTGCCACAAGCCCCCGACCCGCAAGTTGCCGACCCGCTGCACGATCATTCGGCCTGGCTGGCCGCTCAGGCGCATGGTGGCCTGCGCCTGCAATCCGGCAAGCACGACATTCCCGCCTACTGGGCCTTCGCCCAGCAGTACAGCCTGTGCGACAACTACTTCACCGATGTGGCCAGCCAATCTGAGCCGAACCATCTGCACCTGATCGCCGCCGATGCACCCATCATCGACAACTCGACGATGGCACGCCGCTATCAGCCGATGGCACCGTTTCACCTGCCCAATCTGCCGGCCACGCTGGAAGCGGCGGGCCACACCTGGCGCAACTACGCGGATGCGCGGGCGTCGTACTTCGATCACATCGTCGGCCTGGTCAAACACCCCTGGAGTGTTCCGGCGGCGAACTTCGACACCGATGCGAAGGCCGGCAAGCTGCCCGATGTCTCGTGGCTCTTCGCGCCAGACGGCCTGAGCGAGCATCCCGGCGACTTCAAGCACACCGGCAAGCCGATGGTCAGCCTGGGCATGCAGTGGACCGCAGACCGGGTGCATGCGGCTGCGACGGGCCCGCTGTGGGCCAAGACGGCGATCTTCATCACCTGGGACGACTGGGGCGGCTGGTACGACCATGTCGTGCCGCCGTTGGCGTCGACCTGGCCAGGTGGCGGTCATGCGGGCTATCAGAACTCGCAGTTTCGCTATGGGCCGCGCGTGCCTTGCCTGGTCGTCAGCCCGTATGCGCGGCGCGGCATCAACCACACCTTCTATTCGCACGCGAGCATCGTCAAGTTCTGC
>JAYUCA010000262.1:0-6651 GCA_043740535.1 Rhodospirillales bacterium
TCGAAGGCCAGGATGTCGACCGGGCGCGGCCCCAGCAGCGACCACATCGCCATCTCGATCGCGCCGGTGTCGGACCCCGGCACGATGCCCAGCTTCCAGTCCGCCGGCATGCCCAGGATCGCCTTCGACCGGTCGATCACCTCGGCCAGGCGCGCCTTCGGCCCGGCCGCCCGGTGGCTGCGCCCCAGCAGCGCCCCATCGAGCGCTGCCAGCGACCAGCCGGGCCGCTTGGCGCATGGACCGGATGAGAAATCGGGGTTGGCCGGACGGGTGGCCGGCGCACGGAGGTCCTGCGCGTGCAGGGTGGCGGAAGCGTTCATGTTCGCTCTCCCTTTCAGAAGAGTAGCGCCCCGGTGGGGGGGCGTGGCCCGGCGCTGGCTTAGCGCATCCCGAGCCGGACCAAAAGCCCGACCGGGCGTTTCGGTTTGCGGCGAAGTGCTCTAGAACCCCCCGGCCATGACCGAAGACCTGCCCCCGAACCCGGCCCTGCTGCCGTCCGGCCTGATCGACCTGCTGCCCCCCGAGGCGGAGGCGGAGGCGGCGTCCGTCGACATCCTGATGGCCGTGTTCGCCAGCCACGGCTACGAGCGCGTGAAGCCGCCGCTGCTGGAATTCGCGGACGGGCTGCTCGCCGGCGCCGGGGCGGCGATGGGCGACCAGACCTTCCGGCTGATGGACCCCGACACCAACCGGATGCTGGGCCTGCGCGCCGACATGACGCCGCAGGTCGCCCGCATCGCCGCGACCCGCCTGGCCGGCCGCCCCCGGCCGCTGCGCCTGTCCTACGCCGGCCAATGCCTGCGCGTACGCGGCGGCCAGATCGACCCGACCCGCCAGGTGGCGCAGGCGGGGATCGAGCTGATCGGGCCGGATGCCCCGGCCGCCGACGCGGAGATGGTGCTGCTGGCCGCCGAGGCGCTGGCGGCGCTGGGGCTGACCCGGCTCAGCTTCGACCTGACGATGCCGACGATGGCGCCCGCGCTGCTGGACGAAGCCGGGATCACCGGGCCGGCGCGCCTGGCGCTGACCCGCGCGCTGGACCGCAAGGACACCGCGGGCGTCGCCGAGCACGGCGGCGCGGCGGCGGCGCTGCTGACGGACCTGCTGCTGTGCGCGGGGCCGGCGGCGCATGCGCTGGAGGTGCTGGACCGCGCGGCGCTCGCCCCCGGCCCGGCGGCGCTGCGGGAGCGTCTGCGCGCCTCGGTCGATGCGATCCGCACGCGCGCGCCGGGTCTGCGGCTGACGCTGGATCCGCTGGAGTTCCGGGGTTTCCGCTATCATACCGGGCTGTGCGTGACGGTATTCTCGCCGGGCCAGGCGGCGGAGCTGGGGCGGGGCGGGCGCTATTTCTCGGGCGAGCCGGCCACCGGGCTGACGCTGTTCCCCGATGCGATCCTGCGGGTGTGCCCGGCGCCGGCGCGGCGGCCGCGCGTGTTCCTGCCGTGGGATGCGGCCCCCGAACACGGCATTCGCCTGCGGGGCGAGGGATATGCGACGATCACGGCCCTGTCGCCTTCGAAAGCCGGGCCGGAAGCCGCGCGCCTGGACTGCACGCATATGCTACGGGACGGCGCGGCCGTGCCCCTCGAGATGGAGAGCTAGATGGCCAACGTCTGTGTGATCGGCGCCCAATGGGGCGACGAGGGCAAGGGCAAGGTGGTGGACTGGCTCGCCAGCCGCGCCGAGATCGTCGTGCGGTTCCAGGGCGGGCACAACGCCGGCCACACGCTGGTGGTGGGCAACCAGACCTATCGGCTGAGCCTGCTGCCCAGCGGCCTGGTGCGGGGCAAGCTGGGGATCATCGGCAACGGCGTCGTCATCGACCCGGAGGCGCTGCTGGCCGAGATGGACCGGGTGCGGGCGCAGGGCCTGGCGGTCGGGCCGGAGACGCTGCGCATCGCTGACAACGCGGTGCTGATCCTGCCGGTGCATGCGGCGCTGGACCGGGCGCGGGAGGCGGCGCGGGGCGAGAAGAAGATCGGCACGACGGGCCGCGGCATCGGGCCCGCCTACGAAGACAAGGTGGGCCGCCGCGCCATCCGGATGTGCGACCTGGCGGAGCCGGAGACGCTGGCCGCGAAGCTGGACGAGCTGCTGCTGCACCACAACGCCCTGTTGAAGGGGCTGGGCGCGGAACCCTTCGAGAAGCAGCCCCTGCTGGACCGCCTGCTGGAGCTGGCGCCGCGCATCCTGCCGCATGTGGAGCCGGTGTGGGAGCGGCTGGACCAGGCGCGCCGGGCCGGGACGCGGATATTGTTCGAGGGCGCGCAGGCGGTGATGCTGGACGTCGATCACGGCACCTACCCCTTCGTGACCAGCAGCAACACCATCGCGGCGACCGCCGCCGGCGGCTCCGGCATCGGCCCGGCCTCGGTCGGCTTCGTGCTGGGCATCGCCAAGGCCTACACGACGCGGGTCGGCTCGGGGCCGTTCCCGACGGAGCTGACCGATGACGTCGGCCAGATGCTGGGCACGCGCGGGCACGAGTTCGGCACGGTGACGGGCCGGCCGCGCCGCTGCGGCTGGTTCGACGCGGCGCTGGTGCGCCAGGCGTGCAAGGTGGGCGGCGTGCAGGGGCTGGCGCTGACGAAGCTCGATGTGCTGGACGGGCTGATGGAGCTGAAGATCGGCGTGGGCTACGAGATCGGCGGCCAGCGGTTCAGCCATCTGCCGGCGGGCCAGGCGGCCCAGGCGGCGGCGGTGCCCGTCTACGAGACGATCGAGGGCTGGGCCGATTCGACGCGCGGCGCGCGGACATGGGGCGAGTTGCCGGCGCAGGCGATCAAGTATGTGCGGCGCATCGAGGAACTGGTGGAAACCCCGGTGACGCTGCTGTCCACCAGCCCGGAGCGGGACGACACGATCCTGATGCGGGACCCGTTCGAGGGCTGACCTTGTCTTGCTTCGCCCTTCCCTTCTTCAGCACGGCTGTCCGGAGACAATGACTTCGCGGAAGGCCATTTTTATTTAAACACGTCATCCCCGGGCCTTTCTCACGGCTGTCCGGTTTAAATATATGTTCAATAACAACATACTAACGTCATGGCCGGGCTTGACCCGGCCATCCACGCCGCTCAGCCAGAATCAATAACGGACATTTATGCGCGAACCGTCAAAGTCTCGGCCTGCTGAACCGCGTGGATCGCCGGATCAAGTCCGGCGATGACATGGTCACGCTCGACAACGGGAACCGGACAGCCGTGGGCTTGACCCGGCCATCCACGCCGCTCGGCCAGAACCAATAATGGAAATATATGCGCGAAGCGCCCAAGTTCCGGTTTGCTGAACCGCGTGGATCGCCGGATCAAGTCCGGCGATGACATGGTCACACTCAACAACGGGAACCGGACAGCCGTGGGCCTTTCCTGACCCGGGGATCTCGTCGCAATGGGAGCACCGAGCATCACGTCCACAAGATCCCCGGGTCAAGAAAGGCCCGGGGATGACGTGCATAACTGTGAGCGGATAGTTCTCGCGCACAGGCACAAGCCTGCCTTATCCTGTGCGGCCAGGAGGCAAGTTAGAATGCCGGACGGTCTTTATGAGCGCGACGCGTTGCTGTGGTCCGAACAGCAGGCCAGCCTGCTCCGGCGGCTGGCGGCCGGCGAGCGGGTCAACGATGCGGTGGATTGGCCGAACGTCATCGAGGAGATGGAGGCGGTGGGCCGATCCGAACTTCGCGCGTGTGAAAGCCTTTTGGGCCAGGCGGTGCTTCATTTGCTGAAGCTGCATGCCTGGCCAGGGAGCCAGAGCGCCGGGCATTGGATCGAGGAGGCTGAGCAGTTCGTGCTCGGCGCATCGAGGGCGTTCGCGCCGTCCATGCGGCAGCGGCTCGACCTGGACGGGATCTATGCGACAGCCGCGTTCCTGCTGCGGCGCAAGACCGATGCGAGCGGGTTGGCCCGGCCCTCTCCGGAAGGGTGTCCGTATGCGCTCGATGATCTTCTGACAGCGCGGCCGGATGTCGAGGCGCTGGTGGCGCAGTTGGCGCGCCAGGCGTGACGCCGGGGCGAGGGCCAACTCTTACGCGTGTCGCCGCCGCAGCAGATAGATCGCGATCACCATCACCAGGATCAACACGCCGAGCACGCCCAGTTCCAGCATCGAGGCGTTGAACTGCTCCCTGATCTCGGGCGTCCAGTTGCCCGGGTGCGTCGCCTGCGACGATCCCAGCGTGATCACCAGCACCCGCCGGATCGACGCGATCAGGCCCACGACCAGGAACGGCTCGGGCGTCAGTGTGCCTTCGCGGACCGACACGCGCACCGTGTGCAGGATTTCCAGCAGCATCAGCACGAACAGCAGCCGGTCGATCGTGATGACGATCTGGTCAGCCTCGCCCCAGGACCGCGCGGCGTCCCACAGCGAGATGGCGCCGCTGGCCAATGACAGCGCGGCCGTGCAGGCCAGCAGCACGCCGGTCGCCAGATAGGCCGTATGCTCGACCTGGATGAACAGGCGCGACGCGAACCCGTCGGGCGGGGAGGAACCTGCGGCCTCGGAATGGGTGACGTCGTGATGCTCGGGCATGGCGCGCAGAATCGTCACTTTTACCCGCGCGTCAACCGGCGTCCTGCCCGATGAAGAACGCGGAACCTCGTTTCAGGTCCAGGCAACCTGAAACGATACCGCTCTGATCAGAAGCCCGGCGCCTCCCGGGCTGCCGCGACGAACCGGTCCCGATCTTCGGCCAGCAGCAGGCGGCCCTTCACCAGCGCGTCGGCGGCGGCGGTCACCTTCGCCACATAGTCGTCGCGGCCCGTGTAGCGTTCCTCCAGCGAGGGCCGCGGGTCGCCGGCGCGCTCCCGGTCGGCGCGGGTGCGGGCGAAGGGCAGATAGATGCCGTCGCGGTCGCACAGCTCGCCGGGCAGGTCCTTGTAGACGTTGACGCCGGTGTAGGTGCCCAAGGGCACGGCCAGGTGCGGCAGCCGCAGCCCGGCCAGCTCGTTGCCGTCGGCATCGACGGCGGCCACGAAGGTGGGCATCGGGCGCGCCGGGGCCGCGGGCGGGTTGGTCCAGTCGACGGGATCGCCGACCGGGTTGTCGCGCGCGGCCCAGATGACGCCCTTGATCGCCGGCATGCGGACCGACGCTGCGGGAACGCCCGTTTCGTCGGACCGGCGCGGCACCAGGCTGTCGGGCGGCGCCACGCCCCGCACCACCCACGCTTCGAGGTTGTCCAGTGCCGCGCGCAGCACGGGGCCGGCGCTGTTGGGGTTGCGGGGGTTCGCGCAGGGGCCGGGGCTGGCGCCGGAGCCGGAATGCCCGCCATGCTGCGTGCCGGCGACCATGAACATGCGGACGGTGCCCGGCAGTGTGGCGTCCTGGCCAGCCGCATCCGTGTGCACGGCCGACGCGGCCTTCTGCCAGTATTCGGTCGACGTGTTGATCTCGATGACCTTCGGGTCGGTCGACGGGTCCCGCAGCAGGCCGCCGGGCCCATAGGCGACGGGCTGCCACACCTCGGGGTAGAACCGGTCTTCATGCTGGGTCGCGGTGCGGCCCGGCATGGCGAAGGCCTCGTTGCCGAACACCTTTCCCGCCCCGCCGATATGCGGCAGCACGCCGTCGAACACGCGGGCGCCCTGTTCGTCCTTGTTCATCCCCAGGTCCAGGAAGTGCCGCAGGAACCGCCCGCTGAGCGACACGCCGAAGCCCAGCGCGTGGTGCACGCCGGTCTGTGGGCGCAGGTATGCCACGACGTCGCGGACGGCGGCGAAGCCGATGCCGTCGACGGTGGGGGCCGTGGCGTCGTAGGTCAGCTCGTAGATGTGCCGCGGGGTCGGCGTCGTGTTGAAGGGCAGGAACTGGATCGTCTGGCTGTCCATCCAGTGCCAGTGGTCGTTGGAGATCGGGGTGCGAGGGTCGGCCTCGTTGGCCCGGATCGACATGCGGGCGGTCTGGACGTCGGCGGCGGGGTAGGGCAGGCGGATCACGCGGACCTTTTCGGGGCTGCGGGTGCCCTGGATGAACTCGAACCGGATGCGGCCGATGAAGGGCAGGCCGTTGTTCGTGGCGATGGGGACGCGGATGACCATGCCGGCGTTCGTCGTGGGCGCCTCCGGTTGCCAGCCGGACCAGACGACGGTGTAGCCGTGCCGGAAGATGAAGCCGTTGCCGGCGTCGGCCAGGGTGCTGGGGTCGTTCACGTAGCTGCCCGGCGGCTCCGGCGCGTCATCCAGCCAGGACGTGACGAACTTGTTGCCCCGGTTCAGCACGTCGTACAGCATGACGCCGCTGCCCAGCTTCGCGTCCTTGGGCCGCAGCATGAACACGTCGGTGTCGTATTCGACCATGCCGCGGGCGTTGCGGGGCGCCTTATCGAGCAGCGCGATGCCGGCGTTGCCGGGGGCGGCCGGGTCAAGCTCCCCATGGGCGATGGCGCGGATGCGGACGTAGGGGCCGGCGGGGCCGAAGCTGGCGCCGTCCGCGAAGGGCGCCTCGTCCTGCACATCGAGGCTGACGATCCGCGCCGTGACAGGGGCGGCGAACAGCAGGCACAGGGCGGCCAGCCGGGCGCATGCAATGAGATCGGCCATGGGATGGTTCCTCCATGCGGCCGTGTCGGCGGCCTTGCGGCAAAGGCTGGGCTGCCGCGGCGGCGGGTGTCAACACGATGCCGCACGATAACACTGGAGAAGCGGCGCAATC
>JAYUCA010000263.1:0-1813 GCA_043740535.1 Rhodospirillales bacterium
GCGCCGATCAGCACCACCAGCACGAGGGCGACGACGCCCCCCATCAGCGCGCGGTTCATCGCGGCATCCCCGGGCGTGGCGCCAATGAGGCCGGGGGCACCGGCGGGGCGGCGGGTGCTGCCGGCTGCGTTCGCGCCTGGTCCAGCGGCAGATAGGGCACGATGCCCTGCAGGCGGTCATCCACCACGATCGCAGGCGTGCGCGTCAGGATCTCCTGCATCGTCTCGATATACAAGCGCTTCAGGGTCACATCCTTCGCCACGGTATAGGCCTGGTAGACGCTGAGGAACCGCTGCGCCTGGCCGTTCGCCTCGGCGATGATGGACTGGCGGGAGCCTTCGGCCTCCGCCGTCAGCCGCGCCGCGTCGCCGCGGGCGCGCGGGATGATGTCGTTGCGGTAGCTCTCGGCCTCGTTCCGCACCCGCTCGGCATCGGTCGTCGCCCGTTGCACGTCGCGGAAGCTGTCAATGACGGCGGCCGGCGGATCGACGCGCTGGAGCTGCACCTGCGTGATCTCCACCCCGGCGCCATACTGGTCCAGGATCGCCTGCGTGCCGGTCGTCACGTCCTGTTCGATGCGCGCCCGCGCCTCGGTCAGCGCCGGCTGGATCGGCGTGCGGCCCAGCACTTCGCGCATCATGCTCTCGGCGGCGGACTTCACCGTCTCCTCGGGGTTGCGCGTGTTGAACAGATAGGCCCCGGCGTCGCGGATGCGCCAGAAGACGGAGAAGTTGATATCGATGATGTTCTCGTCGCCAGTCAGCATCAGCGCCTCTTCCGGAACCTCCCGGGCGCCGCCCGGCCCATCGCGGCCCGGCGCGCGCAGCACCGTCGAGCGGTCCCCGCCAGCGCCGCGGAACCCGACCTCAACCCGGTTGATCCGGGTGACGGCGGGGGTTTCCGCCTGCTCGACCGGCCACGGCATGTGATAGTTCAGCCCCGGCAGCGTAGTCCGATGGAACGCGCCGAAGCGCAGCACGATGCCCTGCTGGTCCGGCTGGACGCGGTAGAACCCGCTGACGAGCCACAGTGCGATCGCCAGCAGCGCGAAGATCGCCCAAAGGCGTCCGCCGCCGCGCCGGCCCATGAAGCCGCCGGGGCCGCCGGGCACGAAGCGGCGCGCCTTGTCCTGCATCCGCGCGATCAGCTCATCGAGGTCTGGCAGACCGCCGGGCACTGGGCCCCTGCCGCCGCCCCACGGGCCGCGATCCGGGCCCTTCTCGGGGCGTGGAGGCTGGTTGCCGCCGGGCTTGCCCCACGGGCTGTCCCCGCCGCCGTTGTTCCAAGACATGCCGCCGATACGCTCCTGTCTGCGGCCCAGCCGGGCCACCGTGTTTGCCGCCTTCGGGCTGCGCCTGTTGGCAGCCGCGGCCGCGCGGGCCATATGCCGCGTGCAGTCTGCTGCCGCATATTGACTGCGCCATGGAGGTTTACAAGCGATGACCGCACCGACAGCCGACGCGCTCCGCACCGCGCTGCGTGCCGTAGCATTGCCGGGCGGCGCCGGCGACGTGGTTTCGGCCGGGCTGGTGGACAGCCTGGAGGTGAAGGGCGGCCTGGTCCACCTGGCGCTGCGGACCGACCGCGCGCACGCGTCCGCCATGGAATCGGTCCGCCAGGCCGCCCAGGCGCTGCTGTCCCGGCAGGCTGGCGTCACCAACGCCAGCGTCGTGCTGACCGCGCACCGGGCCGAGCCATCAGCGCCCCCGCCGGTCCCGCACGCGCATGGCCGCACCCCGGCCGCCGAGCGTGCCGCCCTGCTGCCCGACGTCGGCCACATCGTCGCCGTCGCGTCCGGCAAGGGCGGCGTCGG
>JAYUCA010000264.1:0-25990 GCA_043740535.1 Rhodospirillales bacterium
CCGGGCTGCCGTCGCCGCTGGACCTTGCGCCGTTCGACCCGGCACGTTTCTCGAAAGGAAGGGCATCATGAGCGATCTGACGGACGCGGCCATCCAGAAGGGCTATGACAGCTTCAACGCCACGTTCGGGCGGGTGCCGCCGAACTTCACCTTGCTGGCCGAGCATGCGCCGGGGGCCTTCGCAGGCTATGCGCTGATCCGGGACTTCGTGATGCGGGACCGGGATCAGGGCGGGGCGCTGGACCTGAAGACGAAGGAGCTGATCTTCGCATTGCTCGACACGCTGGTGGGGCAGACGACGGGCGCCAAGAACCATGCGGCGGCTGCGGTGCGGCTGGGCCTGACCTTGCCGGAACTGGCGGAGGGGCTGACGCAGGTGATCATGGTGGGCGGCATCACGGCCTGGAACGTCAGCGGGGCAGAGGTGATGCGGCATTGCGAGGCGGTGTCGCGGGAGGCCGCGCAGCCTTGACCGCGGACGACGAGTTCCCGCAGCGGGGGGCGGCCGGGCGGGCGGTGGTGGCGACGGCCTCGCCGTTGGCGACCGGGGCGGCGCTGCGGATGCTGGCGCGGGGCGGCAGCGCTGCGGATGCGTTGGTGGCGGCGTTGGCGGTGCTGACCTTCGCGGAGGCGAACGCTTCGGGCTTCGGCGGCGGGGCGGTGATCGTCTGGCACCATGCGGGCAGCGGGGCTTCCGGCGTGGTAGACGGGCTTTCGGCCGCGCCCGCGCGGGTGACGGCGGCGCTGCAGCAGGATTTCGACGGCCGGGTCATCCCGTTGGAGCGGGTCATGACCGGGGGGCGCAGCGTCGGCGTGCCCGGCGCGCTGCGGGCGCTGGAGCTGTTCCACCGGCGGTTCGGGCGGCTGGGCTGGGCGTCGTTGCTGGAACCTGCGATCGAAATGGCCGAGGCGGGCATCCCGATGCCGGTCAACCTGTCGCGGACGCTGGGCGAGGTGCCCGGCATGAAGGACGAGCCCATGACGCGGGCGCTGTTCTTCGGTGTGGATGGGCGGCCGCTGCCGGCCGGGGCGACGATCCGCAATCCCGCGTTTGGGCGCACGCTGCGGCTTGTCGCCGAGGAGGGGGCGGGGGCGCTGTACGAGGGGGCTCTGGCGCGGGCGATGGTCGATGCGGCCTGCGGCGACGTGCTGCCGAGCGCGTTGACGGAGCGCGATTTCGCCGAGTACTGCGCCATCGAGCGTGCGCCGCTGCGGGCGGCGCTGGGCGAGGCCACCGTGCTGACGGCCCCGCCACCGGTGTTCGGCGGGCTGGTGGCGGGCCAGATCCTGGGGATCATGCAGGCGCGCGGCCTGGTGGGGCAGGACCTGGCGGCGTCGGACGCTGCGCTGCACGTGCTGTGCGAGGCCGGGCGGCTGGCCTATGCCGATCGCGGCGCCTATGTGGGCGACCCGGATTTTGTCGATGACCCGTCGACGGCGCTGTTGGATGGCGGCTATCTGGAGGCTCGGGCCAGGTTGATCGATGACGCGGCGGTGGCGGCGCGCGTGGCGCCGGGGCGGGTGGCGGGCGTGGCGGCGGCGGCGCCGGGCGGCGGGCTGGGCGGCAGCCTGACCAGCCATATGGTCGTCGTGGACGGGCATGGACTGGTGGCGTCGATGACGACGACGGTCAACCAGCAGTTCGGCTCAAGGCTCGCGGCGTGCGGGTTCTATCTGAACAACGTGCAGACCAACTTCGCCAAGACGCCGGAGGCCGGGGGTGTGGCGTCGCGCAACGCGATGGCGCCGGGCAAGCGGGCGATGACGTCGTTCGCGCCGGCCTTGCTGCTGGGCGCCAACGGGCTGCCGAGGGCGGCGATCGGCGGCAGCGGGGGCAACCGCATCCCGGGGTTCGTGGCGAACGGGCTGCTGCGCGTGGCGGCGGGTGGGCGGGATGCGGCTGCCGTCGTGGCTGCGCCGCACGCGCTGCGGAGCGGGGCGGTCACGGATATCGAGCCGGCGCTGGCCGCGCATGTGCCGGCGCTGACCCGGCGGGGGCATTGGGCGATGGTCCGTCGCCTGGACGCGGCGGCACAGGCGGCGGTGCGGGATGGGGAGGGCTGGACGGCGGGGGCGGACCCGCGGCGGGGGGGCTCGGCCGGGGCGATGTAGCGGCGCGGCCAGGCAAGAGTTCTTCTGCAGCGGCCAGCGACGCAAAGACCCACTCCCCGGGCCTCTTGACCCGGGGATGACGTGTCGGCAGAGGGTTGGTTCAGGCCGCCGGCCACTCGGCTTTCGCCTGGACGACCAGGTCCTGGAACAGCGGGAGCGTGTTCAGCACCGCCATGATCTGGGGCGCCAGGTGCTCGCTCTCCTTGCGGTCGGACGGGTAGTGCACGCCGGCGTACTCGCGGTTCTCGCCGATGCGGCGGGCCAGGGCCAGGAGCCATGGCTCGAACTGCGGCGCCACGATGGCGGCGCAGGCGCTCATGACCAGCGCCTCCAGCGCGTGCGCGTTGGGGTAGGACGGATGCGGCGGCGTCAGCAGCGGGGGCATCAGCGACGGATACAACTGGATCGGACGCGGGCGCTTGAAGACCAGCTTGAAGTGCATCGCCACCATGTGCGCCACGGTGTTGCCGGTGGCGATCAGCCCCCAGGTGAAGGGGTGCGACGCCGGGCTCGCCATCAGCATGTCCTGCCAATAGACGCTCGCGTCGCGCGCCTGGGCCTGGATCTCGGCGGCGCGTCCGGGGCGATCCTTGATGAAGTCGCCAAGCTGGTCCAGCTCATCCGCCACGACCGCCGGGTCGAGGTTGGGCGGGTTGGCGTGGATCCTGTCCATCCAGCCGCAGGCGCCGAACTGCGCCAGCACGGTCTGCGCGTACAGTCCGGGGTCCCAGCCGCGGCGTGCGAAGGTCATGCCCGGCGGCATCGGCAACGGCTCGCCAGGTGGCATCAGCGGCGCCAGCGGAACCTCCTGGTCGCCGGAGTGCATTCCTTTGCCCCACATGTCGTACATGTCACGGTCCATCGCGTCGTCTCCTTGGTTGTGTTTCTGGGGTTGGTGGTTCGGCCTTGTGGTTAGGGTGGCAGCCCCGCAGCCAGCAGGCGCTGCCCGAACTCGGCACGCAGCGCCGGGTCGCGGAACGGATGCCGCTCGATATACGGCCCGACGCGGCAGTCGGGTTCGAGCCGCAGCACCGCCTGCGCCAGCAGCCGTGCCTGCGCCAAGTCGCCGACCGCCACGAGTGCGGCGGTCAGATAGCGCAGGTTCGAGACGTAGCGGGGGTTCTCCGCGACCGAGGCGAGGCCATAGCGGGCGGCCTCCGCATAGTCCCCGTTCACGTAGTGCGCGATGCAGAGCGTCGACTGGAACTGGAAGCCGAACCAGTCCCGCGGCGAGAGGCGCAGCCCCAGCTCGCCGCGGCGGATCGCCTCGGCCGGGTCGCCGATATAGGCATAGGTGCAGGCGCTCCACATCCAGACGTCGGCGTTGTTCGGGCTCACGTCCAGCGCGCGCTCGAAGGTTGCGACGGCGGCGGGGTAGTCGCGTTGCAGGAAGGCGCGGCTGTGGGCGTAGCGGGCCAGGGCGCGTGCGTCGAAGGGGTCGCGCTCGATCGCCTGCTGGGCGTAGCGCTCGGCGGCCTGCGCGTCGGCGGCGCGGTCGGTCGACCAGTTCTGGCCGAAGCGCAGGCTGTGCCATTCGGCCATCAGCGCGTAGGCGGCGGCATAGCCGGGGTCGAGCGCGATCGCGTGGGTCGGCAGCGCGTGGGCCTGGTCGAAGTCCTGGCGGTCCAGCCGGTAGATCAGCTCGCGGGCCTGCAGCACGCAGTCGTAGGCCAGGCGGTTCTCCGGCTGCTTCACGCGGACGCGCCGCAGCTCCTCGCTGCGGACGCGCGGGGCCAGCGTGCGGACGATCTCGCCCACCATGCGGTCCTGGGCGTCGAACATCATGTCCGCCGCGCCTTCGTATGGGCGCGACGACAGCACCGCGCCGGTCGCCGCCTCGGCCAGCTCGCTGACGACCCGGATGCGGCCGCCGGCGCTGCGGACCGAGCCGCTGACGATGTAGCGGACGCCGAGTTCGCGGCCGACCTGCTGCAAATCCGTCTCGGTGTCACGGAAGCGGAACGACGAGCCGCGCGACACGACGGTCAGCTCCGCAAGCCCGGCGAGCGCCGAGATGACGTCCTCCACCAGCCCATCGGCGACATACTGCGCGACGGCCTCGGGCGGCGGCGTGCGGAACGGCAGCACGGCGATGGAGGGACGGCCATCCGCGTCACGCGGGGCCGCGGGCGCGGAAGCGGGGACGAGGGCTTCCGGCGGCGGTTCTGGCGGGGCCTCCCATGCGACCGGGCCAGTGAAACGATAGCCTCGGCGCGGCAGGGTCTCGATCCAGCCGGCGCCGTCCGGCACGCTGTCGAAGGTACGGCGCAGGGCAGCGATCTGGGCGGTGAGGTTGCTTTCCTCCACCGCGAGGCCGCCCCATGCGCCGGTGATCAGCTCGTCC
This sequence comes from Rhodospirillales bacterium, assembly GCA_043740535.1. Lineage (GTDB taxonomy): Bacteria > Pseudomonadota > Alphaproteobacteria > Acetobacterales > Acetobacteraceae > JBBROS01. The sequence continues at coordinate 4,457 of JAYUCA010000264.1, forward strand.
TTCGTCACGACCTCATTGGCGCGGTCCAGCAGGATCAGCAGCAGCGCCACGGCGCGGCGCCCGACCGGGGCAGGAACCTTGTCGAGCGTCAGGACCTCGGCCCGGATATCGAGCTGGAACGGCCCTAGCATGCAACGGTAGCCTGGCCGCACCTTCGACATGTCCGCGATCCATCTTTCCAGCACAGACGCCGATAATCCGGCAACGTTGCAGATGACAACTGGCCACGCAACGCTTTTGGCGTCATCAATACCGACCCGGTTTTCAGCGCCGCCAGAACGGCTTGGCCGTCTCACGCTCGATATCGTGGCGTTGCGCCCCGAGCTCCGTGCGGATGCGGTGGTCGCTGTTGGCCAGGTAGCCGCGTTCGCGGCTGCGCCGTCGCCACGAGCGGACGATGCGGCGCATGCGGGCCAGGATGCCGCGGAACAGCGGCTGCTGCTGTATTGGGCTTTCGGGCATCGCTGCCTCCAGAATGATCAATGACGCGTCAGACGATCGGGGCATCGACCCAGAAGACCGGACTGTCCGTGCTTGATGGGGACAGCAACTCGGCCAGGATGACCGCGCCGATCGTCATGGTGATCATGACGATCGTGATTGCTATGCTGCGAAGGATCTCGGCTCGGTCTCGTGCCGCGGAATTCTGACAGGGGCCGGCGGGAATCGGCTCGTGGTTCGTGCCATCCATGATGGAATCTCCTGTTCGATGCGCGTGGGCGACCCGGCCTGGCCGGGTCAGTGGACGACGACGGCGAGGGCGCCGTGCGGATCGATGGTTGCGCCGAGGCTCCTGGCGAGCCGGGCATGGGCCTGGTCCCGCGGCGGCAGCAGCATGACGGAGCGCCAGGCCCCCCGCCCGGCGGCGGCGGCGAGGGCGCGGGCGGCGAGCAACTGCCCGATGCCGCGGCCGCGCCATCCCTGGGCGACGCACAGGGCGATCTCGGCCTCCAGGCCCTTCGGCGTCGTGTAGAGGTGGGCCTCGGCGATGCCGCGGATGGCGGGGCCGATGCCCCAGGCCAGCACGACGGTCCGGCTCCAGTCGAGCGCCTCGTAATGGGCCTGCAGCATCGCCGGGGTCATTAGGCGGTCGAAGCGGAGGTGGCGCGCGTGGCTATCGAGGGCGGCGACGAAGCCCGTCAGGCGGACGGCGTCGTGGCGGCCGAGGCGGTGGATGGGGAACGGGCCGGTCTGGGCCGCGGTCTCGGTGGCGTCGAACATGGACTGCTCCTGGCCTTGCGCCGCAGAGGAGCCTGCGACGGGATGGCCAGGATCGGGGCGGCGGGGCGGGAAGTCCTGAAGGCGCGCTGAAAGAGTCGTGAATTAGTTACGATGCCGATCGGGCGTGGCGGGCACGCCCCGTAGGGTGGGTTGCCCTATGCAACCCAGCACCAGCCGCACCGAACGCGACGTATCAGGCCGCTTCAGGCCCCGGCGCATAGCCCTCGCACAGCCAGCCCCGGCCAAGCCGAACGACCAGCACGGCGACCACCATCATCACGCCTTTCGACAGCGAGAACGTCTGCGAGCCGCCCACGACCCCGTTGAGGATGGCGTTGAGCGATCCGTTCTGGAGTGCTTCGCCAGCCTTACCCACCTCCGCGCTGCACACGGCCGGCTGCAGCATCAGCCGCACCTCGTGCAGCGCCTCCCTGCCCTTCCGGATGAGCGCCGCCGGGCTGGGCAGAACCAGGGAATCCCCGGCCGTCGCCTGCCCAAGCCGCATCAGCAATTCGTCGTCGCTCAAGTCATCCAGCGCGTGGAAGGCCTCGTCGGTCATGGTGTTCTCCCTTTGGTTCAGCGGCATGGCGCGCTGCCCTGCCGTTCGCGGAGTTTAACCATCGGGGTTCATGGCGATCCAGGAATATTGCAGCTTGCCGGTAATTCAGGAGGTTTTCAGCAGCGCTTCAGGACTGCCCGGCCGGCGTCGACGGACAATGCCGGCGCGACATCATTGGCCTGTAGGAGCGTCGACCCATGGACAACATCGTCATGCTGTTTGCCTGCCTCGCGATCGGGATGGCCCTGCGCCGGTTCCGGCTGGCGCCCGAAAACGCGCATTCCGCGCTCAACGTGTTCATCATCCATGTGGCGCTCCCGGCGGTCACTCTGGTGCAGGTTCATGCGGTCACGTTGGAGCCTGCGCTGATCTATGCCGTGCTGATGCCCTGGATCGTGTTCGGGGCCAGCGCTGCGCTGTTCTGGCTGGTGGGCCGCATGCTGGATCTGCCGCGCGCCACGACCGGCGCACTGTCGGTGCTCGGCGGGCTGGGCAACACGTCGTTCATCGGGCTGCCGATGATCGAATCGTTCTACGGCGCGTCCGGCATGCCCGTGGGCATCATGATCGACCAGCTTGGCACCTATCTGGTGCTGAGCACGGTCGGGATCACGCTGATCTGCCTGTATGCGGACGGGGCCGTGACGGGCCGGGAGATCGGCCGGCGCATCGTCACCTTTCCGCCGCTGATCGCGTTGGTGGCGGCGGTGGCGCTGATGCCGATCGACTACCCCGGCTGGGTCAGCTCGGTGCTGACCCGGCTCGGCGGGACGCTGGCGCCCTTGGCCCTGGTTTCGGTCGGGCTGCAGCTCCGGCTCGGGGCGTTGCAGGGGGTTCGCAAGCCGCTGGCGATGGGGCTGGGCTTCAAGCTGGTGCTGGCGCCGCTGCTGATCGCCGTGATCTATGTCGCAGGCTTCAACCTGCGGGGGCCGACCACGGAGATCACGGTGTTCGAGGCCGCGATGGCGCCGCAGATCGGCGGGTCGATCGTGGCGATCCAGTACGGTCTCGACGCCAAGCTGATCTCGCTCATGGTCGGCATCGGGACCGTGGCGTCGTTCCTGACGCTGCCGGTGTGGTGGCGGTTGATGGCCGGGTTGTGATGCGTGGAACCGGCGCCCTCACACCTGTTTCGGGTCTCACCTTCGGCCGGAAACATGCTTAGGATGGTTGGCATAGTCTGACGATGGATTTGCCATGATGCTGCCCCGGGACCGTGCGCCGTTCTCCGCCATCGTCGATCGGCCGCCGCTGCGGTTGCCGGGCGGGGCGCGGATCGTGGTTTGGACGATCGTGAACCTGGAGGTGTGGGACATCGGCAAGCCGATGGCGCGGCAGATATTGTCACCGCCGACGGGGCAGACGCTGTTGCCGGACGTGCCGAACTGGGGCTGGCACGAGTACGGCATGCGGGTGGGGGTATGGCGGTTCTTCAAGCTGTTCGACCGGCTGGGGCTTCGGCCGACGCTGTCGATCAACGCGCGGGTCTGCGAGGATTACGAGCGGGTGGCGGCCCAGGCGCTCGACGCGGGGTGGGAGTTCATGGGGCACGCCTACGAGCAGGGGCCGATGCACAAGATCGAGGATCAGCGGGGGATGATCCACAAGTCGATGGACCTGCTGGAGCGGTTCACCGGCACGCGGCCGCTGGGGTGGCTCGGGCCGGGGCTGACGCAGACGCTGGAGACGCCGGAACTCCTGGCGGAAGCCGGGGTGAAGTATATCGGCGACCTGGTGTGGGACGACGAGCCGGTGGAGATCGCGACGGCGAAGGGCCCGCTGGTGACGCTGCCGTACACGGTCGAGCTGAACGACATCCCGACGATGATCCTGCAGCACCACGAGTCGCCGTACTGGGCGACGCGGTGCAAGGACATGTTCGACCGGCTGCACATGGAGGGGGCCGAGCGGGCGAAGATCATGGCGATCGCGATCCATCCGTATATCTCGGGCCAGCCGCATCGGATCAAGTATCTGGAGGAGGTCTATGAGTATTGCGGGGGGAAGGAGGGGGTGGTGTTCATGAACGGGGCGGAGATTCTGGAGTGGTACATGGGGGCGCGGGCGGGGTGACCTGGACTGCGCGTGGGGCGGAAGAGCGAAGCGTCATCCGCCTTTTCATCTGCACACCCAAACAAATAGGCGGATGACGCTTCGCTTTTCCGCCCTACGCGCCGAGGGTGAAGGGTTGGGGTAGAAGTTGTTCCAGGGTCAGCGTGCCGATCCCTTCGATGGCCACCGGGGTTTCGGGGCCGGTGAATTCAGACATGACCTGGCGGCAGGCGCCGCAGGGCATCTGTTGGGCGGGCGGCGCGCCTGGTGGGGCGTCGATGCAGGACAGGGCGAGCGCGTCGATGCGGCGGTGGCCGGCAGCGATGGCCCGGAAGATGGCGTTGCGCTCGGCGCAGATGGCCAGGCCGTAGGAGGCGTTTTCGATGTTGCAGCCGGCGTAGACCTGACCGCCGGCCGACACCGCTGCGCCGACGCGGAAGTGCGAGTAGGGGGCGTAGGCGTGCAGGGCCGCGGCGCGGGCGTGCGCCATCAGGGCGTCCAGGTCCGTCACGACCGTGGCAACAGCGAGGCCCGGCTTTCCAGCACGTCCGTCACCGCGGCGACGACGGCGTCGAGTTCCGCGTCGCCGACTTCCAGGCTGAGGGCGATCATGCCGCGGCGGGGGAGGTAGAAGCCGCGGTCGAGCATGTCGAGGTGGAAGAGCTCGCGCAGGTCCGGGTCGGCGCCGGCCAGGTCCGCGGGGCGGCGGATGGCGCCCTGGTGGATGTGCGCCGTCAGCAGCGAACCGAGGCCGGTCCATTGCATCGCGGGGGAGATGGCGTCGAGGCGGGCGCGGAGGGCCTCGCCGCGGGCGAACAGGGCGTCGGCGGCCTGGGGGGTGAAGAGCCGCGTCAGCCCGGCGACGCCGGCGGCCATGGTCAGCACGTTGTTGTTGAAGGTGCCGGCGTGGGGCAGTGCTGCGGGTCGACGGGGGTCATACAAGTCCATCAGGTCGCGGCGGCCGCCGAATGCGCCGAAGCTCATGCCGCCGCCGATGTATTTGCCCAGCGTCGTCATGTCGGGGGTGATGCCGAGCCGGGCCTGCTGGCCGCCGGCGGACATGCGGCTGGTCATGACCTCGTCGAAGATCAGGACGGCGCCGGTTTCGGTGGCGGCCTCGCGGAGCGCCTGGAGGAAGGCGGGGGTGGCGGGGATGCAGCCGCCGCTGCCGAGCATGGGCTCGACCAGGATGCAGGCGAGGTCTGCCGCGTGTTCGCGGGCCAGGGCGGCGGCGGCCTTGGGGTCGTTGTATTCCATCAGCACCCATTGGTGCGGGGCGTTGATGGGGATACCGCCGCCGGCGAAATACAGGATGCCGCCGTGGTAGCCGCCGTTGGCGACCATGACCTTGCGGCGGCCGGTCGCGGCGATGGCGGTGGCGATCGCCATCAGGTTGGCCTCGGTGCCGGAGTTGGTGAAGCGCACGAGGTCGATCGAGGGGAAGCGATCGACGATCAGCCGGGCCAGGCGGGCCTCCATGGCGCCGTGCGCGCCCAGGTTCCAGCCGCGGTCCAGCGCGTCGTCGATTGCGGCGCGGATGGTGGGGTTGCTGTGTCCGTAGAGGCCGGCGGAGTATTCGCCGAGCAGGTCGAGGTATTCGTGGCCGTCGACGTCCCACAGGCGGCAGCCCTGGCCGCGGGCCATGGTCAGCGGGAAGGGCGAGTGGAACAGCACGGTGCGGGTGTTGCCGCCGGGCATGGCGGCGGCGGCCTCGACGTGGGCGGCCAGGCTGGCAGGGTTGGCGGCGACGTAGCGCTCGCGGGCCTCGATCAGGGCGGCTTGCAGGGTGACGTTGGCGAGGAGGGTGTCCATGCTTGGGTCCTTTCGCGTGGCGACGGGTATGCATGTAGCAGGGTTGAGGCGGGGCGGGGGAGCGTAGCGGCATCCGCCGCTTCACGCACGGCCTAGGTTTTCAGTGGAGAAAGCGCTTCACGCTTCAGGTTGCAGTCAACCGGATGCGATCGCGCTTTAGTCTAAGAGGCGGATGACGCTGCGCTTTTCCGCCCTACGCGGCTACGCGGCTACGCGGCTCGGTGTTGCGGTGGCGACGAGATCCCCGGGTCAAGAAGGCCCGGGGATGACGGCGTACTTCGAACCGACTTCGCACGGCGCCGTCTTTACGGCACCCAGGAGATTTCAAGCAGGGTGTTGCCGCGCGCGGGCGCCGGCGCGGCCGTCTTGGGTGCTGCGCGGGTTGCGCCCGGGGCGGGTCGGGTGGCGAGAAGGCGGGTGAGGTCGCGGATGTCGGCGATCTTCTCCAGGGTTTCCAGGCGTTCGAACAGCGGCAGGATGTCCTGTTTCGGCAGCGCGCGCCTGGCGCAGTCGTTGAACTTCTCCCAGAGCTCGTCCGTCGACATCGGGTTGTCGCCGCCGCGGCCGGTGAGGCCGTCGACGCGGCGGGACAGCACGCGGCCGTCCTGCAGCGTCACGCGGACCTCGGCGTTGAACTGATCGACCGAATCCTCGGCCATGTCGGGGTGCGGGACGGCTGTCGTCTTTGCCAGGAGCGCCTGAATGCGAGGGTCGAGATGCGCCTCGCCCTCGAAATCGGCGATGCGGACGGCGCCATCCAGCAGGGCGCGGGCGACGGCGTATTGGACGCTGAACTTGGCCTGAAGCGGCGTGCGCGGGTCGGGGTTGTCGGTATGCGGCAGGCGGCGCCGATGCGGCATGATCTCGATGCGGGACACGTCGCCGGCGCGGACGCCTTCCTCATTGCGGAGCGCCAGCATCATGGCGATGGCGGGGTGGGTGCTGCCGCAGCAGGGGAACTGCTTGAGGCCCATCGTCTTGCTGACGACCTCCAGCGGGCTGGCCCAGTGTTCGAAGATCTTCTCCGCGTCGAAGTTGCCGGGGCCGTTGAAGGCGTTGAGGAAGCCTTGCTTGTGTTCGAGGGCGGCGGGGTTCGCGTCGTAGCCGGATTCGGCGAGCAGGGCGGCGAGCAGGCCGTTGCGGGCGCATTGGCCGACGTGGAGCGGCTTCACCATGGTGCCGAAATTGGCCTTGATGCCGGAGGCGAACGAGGCGGCGATGGCCAAAGCGACGGCGAGTTTTGCTTCGTCGAGGCCGATGAGGTGGCCTACGGCGGCGGCGGCGCCGAACACGCCCATCGTGGCGGTGGGGTGCCAGCCCTTGTCGTAGTGGTGGAAGTTGACGGCGCGGGCCAGGCGGATCTCGGTCTCGATGCCGACGACGTAGGCTTGCACCAGCTTCGCGCCCGAGAGCTGGCGGTCTTCGGCGATGGCCAGCAGCGGCGGCACCAGGGGGGCCGACTGGTGGCCGCCCATGGGTTGGCTGAAGTCGTCGTAGTCCAGGGCGTGGGAGGCGACGCCGTTGAAGAACGCCGCATCCAGCGCCGAGGTTTTTCGATTGGTGCCCAGCAGGGTGCAGTTGCCGGGCGCCTCGGCGACGCCCGGGATGCGCAGCAGGCTGGTGGCGCAGGGCTCGGCTGACCCGGCCAAGGTCACGCCGAGCGTGTCGATGATCGCAGTGCGCGACAGGGCGACGGCCTGGGGGGTGAGCTGGGCTGGGCCGAACGCATGGATGCGTTCGGCGAGGCGTTGAATAAGGGTCTGGGTCACGCGACCGCCTCCATCGTCCGGCTGTTGGAGTGGAGCTGGGCGGCGGTGCGCCCGGCGATGCGGCCGAAGGTTGCGCCGGAGACCAGGCCGGTGCCGGCCGGGTAGTTGTCGTAGAACAGGCCGCCCACCATCTCGCCGCAGGCCAGCAGGCCGTGGATGGGGCGCCAGTCGGTGCCGATCACCTGGGCGTTCTCGTCGACGCGCAGGCCGCCGAAGGTGAAGGTGATGCCGCCGGTGGCGGTGTAGGCGTAGAAGGGCGGTTTTTCGAGTTTTGTCGCCCAGTTGGTTTTTTCCAATGCGAGGCCGGTGGTGGCCAGGCCGTCCTTCTGGGTCGGGTCGAAGCCTTGTTCGGCGTGTTTCGCGGCGTCGTTGTACTCGTGCAGGGTGCGGAGCGCCTGGGGCTTGTCGTCGATGTCCATCTGGGCGACCAGGTCTTCGAGCGTGTCGGCCACCAGCGGGTCGCTGGTGGAGTAGCGCGGCTCCAGCAGGTGGACGACCTGGTGGTCGAAGACCTGGTAGGCCTTGGCGCCGGGCTCGGCGAGGATGGCGCGGCCGTATTTGGCGTAGGTGAACATCGCGCCGTCCTCGCCTTCGTCGACGAAGCGGCGGCCCTTGCGGTTGATCATGACGCCGTACAGGTAGCTCAGGCGGTTGCTGCGGTCGGTCAGCTCACGGGGGGCGAAGTTGCCCCAGTCGGCGGAGATGGGGGTCGCGTGGCAGCCGCTCCATTGGCCCCAGGGCATCGCGCCGATCGCCATGGCCATGCGCAGGCCGTCGCCCTGGTTGTGCGGGGTGCCGCGGACCTTGGCGGCGCCCACCAGCGGGCCGATGTGCTGGGTGCGCATCTGCACGTTGGCCTCGAAGCCGCCGCAGCCGAGCACGACGGCGCGGCCCATGACGTCGGTGACGCCGTCGTCGTCGCGGACGCGGACGCCGCTGGCGTGGCCGCGGCTGTCCTGCAGGATGGCGGTGACGGCGGCGCCGTAGCGGATTTCGATGCCCATCTTCTCGCAGGTCGAGAACCAGCTTCTTGACAGGCCGACGCCCTCGTGCGCGGCGCGGACGACCAGGCCGCGGGCCCAGATGACCTTGTTGCCCTTGCGGACGCCGGTCAGGCTGGTCGCCGGCTCCATCTTGATGCCGCCGACCTTGTTCATCCAGAACACCGTGTCCTTGGAGTTCCTGACCAGCAGGCGGGACAGCACCGGGTCCGTTTGGCCGGAGGTGACGCGCATCAGGTCGCCGTGGAAGTCGTCGAAGGTGTAGGGCTGGATGCCGTCGTAGAAGTCTTCCAGCTCGTCCTCGACGCCGGGCAGCAGCGGGCCGATCTCCCTGGGGTCGTCGAAGGCGAAGCGGAGCACGCCGCCGCTCCAATGCGTGTTGCCGCCGCGCATCTCGCGGGGGGCCTTTTCCAGCACGACGACGCGCTCGGCGCCGTTCTCCCTGGCCGAGACGGCGGCGGCCAGGGCGGCGTTGCCGGCGCCGACGACGATGACGTCATACTGGGTCATGAGCGGTTCTCCGAATGGGTGGTTTCGATGCGCAGCAGGGCGGCCAGGTGGGCGGCCGTATGGGTTTCGAGCGTCAGGACGGCCTCGACGATGCGGTCGGCGTGGGCGCGCGGGATGACGAGCGAGGCGGAGGCGTGGAACTTCCTCGACATGGCGGCGGTGTCCAGCGCGCGCTCGCCGGCGCCGCTGTTGACGCGGACGTGGCGGAACAGCGTGCGGCCGTCGCGCAGGATGATGCGGACGCCGCCCGAGAAGTAGGTGGGGAAGACCGAGTCGGGGTCGATCGAGCAGGTGACGCGGGCGGCCAGGTCCAGCGTGTCCTGATCGGCAAGGGCGGCGGGCAGCAGGTCGGCCAGGCCGAAGCCGCCCTTCAGCAGGCAGGTGGCGACGACGAACTGGGCGCTGAACTTGGCCTCGTATTCGTTCTTGGGACTGGTCTTGGCCTCGGGAGGTTCGGCGACGATGTGCATCGTCTCCTGCGGGAGCAGCGCTTCGACATAGACGATGTCGTCGGCGTCCAGTTGGGCGTGCAGGTCGATCGCGGCGTCAGCGCAGCCGTGGATGAAGTGGCAGACGGGGTAGGGTTTGACGGCGGTTTCCGCCAGCTCCCACACCGTGCCCAGGCTGGCCAGCTCGGCCGGCAGGTCGATGGGGGCGGGGGGGTGCTGCAGGTGGGTGTCGAAGAAGCCGAACTTGCCTTCGTAGGGGCGGGTGGGGGCCTTGAAACCGTGCTGCGCCAGAGTGGCGGCGGTGATGCCGGCGACGGCGGCCCAGCCGGGGTGCATGCGCTTGGTCCAGGCGCCGTCCTCGAGGAAGACCTGGACGCCGGCGGCGGTGCTGGCGGCGATGCCCTGGGCGGCGACGATGGCTTCGGCGGGAAGGCCGAGCAGCCTCGCGGCGACGACGCTGGCGCTGAAGTGGGCGACGACGCCGGTGGCGTGGAAGCCGGTATGGTGGAAGCCGCCCTTGGCTGCGGCGCCGACGCGGATGGCCGTCTCCATGCCGGCGGCGTAGGCGACCAGCAGGGCGCGGCCGTCGACGCCTAGATGCTCACCGTAGGTAAGGGCCGTTGGCAGGCAGGCGGCGGTGGCGTGGATGATGCTGGCCAGGTGGGTGTCGTCGAAGTCGAGGCCGTGGATCAGCATGCCGTTGACGAGGGCGGCGTCGCGCACCGGCAGCCGCACGGCGCGGCCGATCACGGCGCAGGGGCCGGGGCCGCCCAGTGCGGTGGCGCCCGCCACGGCGGCGTCGGAGAAGCCGTATGCGTTGGAGGCGAGGCCGCAGCCGAGCGCGTCCAGGATCAGCAGCTTGGCGCGGTCGAGCACGGGGGCTGGGATGTCCTCGAAGCGCAGCCCGGCGGCGAACTCGCCCAGGGTGCGGGCCGGGGCGGTGATGGATGCGTTATCCAGCATGAACGGTCCTTGTGGCTGAAGGGGGCCTTGTGGCTGAAGGGGGTGGTGGGTCGCCATCGACCAGGCGGCAGTCGGCGGCGGCGAAGGTGAGCGTGGCCGGGCTGCCGGGCGGCAGGGCGCTGCGGGAGAATGCGCGGATGCGTGCGCCGCCGGCTTCGACGATGTATTCGACGTGCGGGCCCAGGTACATGCTGCCCAGGACACGCCCGGTCAGGTGGTTCTGGCCGGGGTCGGCAGCGCGGGCCGGGCCGGCGCCGATGCTGATGGCCTCGGGGCGGAGGAGGGCGACTTTGGCGTGGCCGTCGCCTGGGCCGTCGCTGGCGTCGGAGCTGGGGTCCAGCTGGATGGGGGTGCCGTCCTGCATGCGCCATTGCTGGCCGTCGCGGTGGACGTCGAGGAAGTTGGCGTTGCCGATGAAGTCGGCGACGAAGCGGTTGACGGGGCGGTGATAGAGGTCTTCGGGGCGGCCTTCCTGGACCACCGTGCCGGCCTCCATGACGATGACGCGGTCCGACATCGACAGGGCTTCGGTCTGGTCGTGGGTGACGTACAGGGCCGGGACCTTCAGCTCGCGCTGGATGCGGCTGATCTCGGCGCGGGTGCGGTCGCGCAGGCGGGCGTCGAGGTTCGAGAGGGGTTCGTCGAACAGCAGGAGCTGGGGGCGGGCGGCGATGGCGCGGGCGAGGGCGACGCGCTGCTGCTGGCCGCCGGACAGCTCGGCAGGGCGGCGATCGGCCAGCCTGGTCATGCCGACCACGTCGAGCGCCCAGGCGACGGCGGGGGCGGTGTCGCGCTCGCCCTTCACCGTGAGGGGAAAGGCGACGTTCTGCGCCACTGTCAGATGCGGCCAGATGGCGTAGGACTGGAACACCATGCCGAGGTCGCGCTCGTGCGGGGGCACGAAGAGCTTGCGTGCCGGGTCGGAAACGGTGCGGCCGTTGATGGCGATGGCGCCGCCGTTGGGGGTTTCGAGGCCGGCGATGCAGCGCAGGGTCGTCGTCTTGCCGCAGCCGCTGGGGCCGAGCAGGGTCACGAACTCGCCGTCGGCGACGTCGAAGGAGATGCCCTGGATGACGGTGACGGGGCCGTAGGATTTGACCAGGCCGCGGACGGAGATGCCCATGTGCGTTCCTTCAGCGGGTTCGGGCGCCGGGCATGGCCCAGAGCAGCACGGACATGACGGCGATCATCAGGAGCATCGCCAGGATGGACAGGGCGCTGGCCAGGCCCCAGTTCGCCTGTTCGAAGGACGACCAGATCGACACGGACAGCACGGAGGTCGATGCGGTGAAGATCAGGATGGTGGCCGAAATCTCGCGGAAGAAGGCCATGAACAGCAGGAAGTAGCTGCTTTGCAGCGAGGGCATGCTGAGCGGCAGGACGATGCGCCAGACGCCGGACTGGCGGCTGGCGCCCGCGGTCCAGGCGGCTTCCTCGAGGCTGCGGTCGAGCTGGACGAAGCGGGCGCCGGCGGTTTCGGTGGCGTAGGGCAGGAAGCGGGTGATGTAGGCCAGCACGATCAGGGTCAGCGTGCCGTAGAGCGGCACCGGCAGGTAGGCGTAGGCCCAGAGCAGGCCGAGGCCGAGCACGATGCCGGGGACGCCGAAGGGCAGCATGACCAGCGCGTCGAGCACGCGGTAGCCGGTCGGGCGCAGGCGGACGGTGAAGTAGCTGCAGGCGGCGCCCAGCAGCACCCCGGCCAGCGCGCCGCCGGCGCAGACGATGGCGGTGTTGAGGATGGCGCGGTGCGCCTCCTCGGAGCCCCAGACATAGGCGTAGTTGCGCCAGGTGAAGGCGGCGTCGAGGGGGTTCGCGGTGAAGAACTTTATCAATGACGTGTAGAGCAGGATCAGCGCCGGGAGGATGAGGGCCATGGCGATGTACAGGCCGCAGAAGACGTTCACCGGCCAGCGCCAGCGGCCGAGCGGGATGGGGGTGATGCGGCCGGCCTTGCCGGTGGTGACGACGGCGCGTCCGCCGCGGGCCAGGCGGCGCTGCAGCAGGATGGCGATGCCGGTCATGGCCGCCAGCGTCAGGCCGACGGCGGCGGCCAGGCCATAGGCGGTGGGCGGGAAGCGGCACAGCAGGTAGATCTGCGTCGCCAGCACCGTGACCCGGCCCGGGACGCCCAGCAGCACCGGGATGCCGAACTGCTCCAGCGTCATCACCAGGCACAGCAGCGCGCTGGAGGCGATGGCGTAGGACAGCATCGGCAGGGTGACGCGGCGCAGCATGGCGAGCGGGGACGCGCCGGCGGTGCGTGCGGCTTCTTCGTAGCTGGGGTCCATTCCCATGATCGGGCCGCGCAGCGTGAGGTAGACGAAGGGCGTCATGTGCAGCACCATCACGAAGACGATGCCGGTCACGCTGTAGATGTCGACGGACACGTCTTCCCACCCCAGCACGTCGCGCAGCACGTCGTTGATCAGGCCGCCCGGGGAGCCGATGACGATCCAGGCCATCGCGAGGATGAAGGACGGGAAGTAGAAGCTGAGGCCCAGCAGGCCGGTCATCGCGTTGGGCCAGCGGAAATCGGTGCGGTGGATGACGAGGGCCAGGCTGGCGCCGAGCATCATCGCGATGCCGGTCGTGGAGCCCGCGACGATGACGGTGGTGACCAGCGTGTCGATGACGCCGGGGGAGGCGAGGTTGGCCCAGTTCGCGAGCGTCCAATGGCCCGGCATGCCTGGCGCCGCGTCCCGCAGACTGCCGAGCACCAGGGCGGCGAGCGGGATCAGCGCCAGCAGGCCCACCAGCGCGAAGACGAGGACGTACAGGATGGGCAGGACGTTGCCGGCGCCCAGCCGCCAGGGCGCAGCGCGGCCTGCGACTGTGATGGACGCAGGCAACGCCAAACTCAGTCCATGGTCGTGACGGTCCATCGCGTCAGCGGATGCCGAAGGTCTGGCGCCAGGTCTCGATCGTCTTGTCCTGCTCCTTGCCGGAGACGATCTTCAGCGAGTCGACCACGTTGGACAAAGCGGAGGTGGGCGGCAGGAACTTCAGCGGCGGCACGCCGGGGCGGGTGACGGGCAGGCCGCCCTGTTCCTGCAGCACGGCCTGGCCCGGTGCGCTCAATATCCAGTTGACGAAGACCTTGCCGACGTTCGGGTGGGGGGCGTGGGCGTTGACCATGACGTAGCCGTCGTTCACGGCGGTGCCGGATTGCGGGTAGACGAAGCCGATGGGCGCGCCGTCCTCCAGGCCCGGTTCCACGGGCAGGTCGGCGAGGGTCGCGATCATCACGTCGCCGCGGAGGACCGCCTGGTAGACGCCGGCGGAGCCTTCGAAGAAGCGGACGTCGTTGGCCTTCAGTTTTTGCGCGGCGTCCGGGGTGCCGTTCCTGACCCAAAGGGCGACGACGCCCTGCACGGCGATGCTGCGCCAGGGCGGGTCCATGCCGACGCGGCCCTTCCACTTCGGGTCCCACAGGTCGGCCCATTCCTTCGGCGCGTCGGCCGGCTTCACCCGCTGCTTGTTCCAGATGATGACGTTGCGGGAGGTGTGGACGGCGAACATCTTGTTGCCGTGGTTCGCCTCGGGCTTGAAGGCGGCGAGCTCGGGCGGGGTCCATTCGGCGGCCCAGCCGGATTTGTCGACGCCGGCGAACAGGGAGTCGTCGGGGAAGGTCAGCATGACGTCGGCGAGGTTGCGGCCGGCGTTGAACTCGGTGGAGAAGCGCTCGATCAGGGGCGCGCTGCCGAGGCGGATCTGCTCGGTCTGGATGCCGGGGTTGGCTTTCTTGAACTCGGCCAGCAGGGCCTCGACGCCCTGGGGGCGGAGGTTGTGGTAGAAGCTGAGGGCGCCTTCCTTGCGGGCGGCGGCCTGGACGGCGGGCCAATCTTCGCCAGACGGGGCTTCGGCGGCGCGGGTGGGGCTTGAAACGGTGGTCAGCGCGCATGCGGCGCCCAGCGCGAACAGCGCGGTGCGGCGGTTCAGGCCTGGGGTGGGGGCGGCGGGGTTGCTGCTCATGTGTCGGCGTTCCTCCGGGTGGTTCGCGCGGCTTGGCCGCGTCTTATTTTCGGGTCTGGCGTCAGGCGGGCGGCTACAGGTCCGTGCGGCCGAGGGCACGCGTCTGGGTTACGGCATGGGCGGCGGCGGCGATGCTGGCGAGGCGAAGCTCGTAGCCGCGGCGGACGTGGCGGCGGGCGAGCGCCTCGGCCCTGGCGTCGTCGCGGCTGGCGATCGCGGCGACGATGGCGGCGTGCTCGGCCAGGGCCTCGGCGATGCGGCCGGGGGCGGCGAAGGTGGTGCGGCCCAGCAGGGCCACGGAATCGTGCAGGCCCTGCAGGCTTTTCAGCAGGAAGCGGTTATGCGCGGCGCGGTAGATGTGCTCGTGGAACACGGTGTTCTCACGCGCGTGGGCCCTGGGGTCGTCGGGCAGGTGGCGGTGGGATTCGAGCATCGCCTGCAGGATGTGGATCTCGGTCGCGTCGGCGCCGCGGGCCGCCAGGGCCGCTGCGGCGCCTTCCAGACGCTCCCGCACGTCATACAGTTCGGACACCGCGCGCAGGTCGTGCTGGGCGACGGACAGGCCGCGGCCCGGGGCGTGCACCAGCATGCCGTCGGACTGCAGGCGGCGCAGCGCGTCCCGCACCGGGGTGCGGCTGACCTTGAGCCAGGCGCACAGCTCCAGCTCCGGCATGCGCTGCCCCGGCTCCATGGCGCCGTCCTGGATTGCGCCGCGGATGGTCTGGTAGGCCTGTTCGGCCAGGCCGCCGGCAACCCGGATGGTGTTCGGGAATGCGACCGGGGCGGCATCGGCGGTGGCGGGGATGGCGTTGATCGCGAGGCTCCCTGACGCGGCTGTGCAGAGCGTATATTCGTGTATACAAAGATATGCAACGGGGTTTGGGAGGGTTCAGGATGCCGCAACGCCGGCTGCGCGCCACGTTCATGCGGGGCGGGACATCGAAGGCGCTGATCCTGCACCGGGCCGATCTGCCGGCAAACGAGGCGGACTGGGCGGGCATCTTCCTGGCCGCGATGGGCTCGCCGGACCCCAACGGACGGCAGCTGGACGGCATGGGCGGCGGGGTTTCGTCGCTGTCGAAGGTCTGCGTGGTGGGGCCGCCGAGCCGGGCGGATGCGGACGTCGATTACACGTTCGCGCAGGTCTCGGTGGGCACGGCGGCGGTCGATTACTCGGCCAACTGCGGCAACATGTCGTCGGCCATCGGGCCGTGGGCGCTGGACGAGGGGCTGGTGGCCGCGCCGAACGGTTTGGAGGCGGTGGTGCGGATCCACAACACGAACACGCAGAAGATCATCGTGGCGCGGTTCGCCGTCGAGGACGGGATGGCGGCGGTGGAGGGGGACCTGGTGCTGGATGGCGTGGGCGGCAGCGGGTCGCCGATCCGGCTCGAGTTCCAGGACCCGGGCGGGGCGCGCACGGGGCGGCTGCTGCCGACGGGGAATGCGTCCGATGTGCTGACCATTCCAGGCGTGGGGGACGTGGAGGTCAGCATGGTGGATGCGGCCAACCCGTGCGTGTTCGTCGCGGCGTCGGCGATGGGGGCGCTGGGGACGGAGCTGCCGGACGTGCTCGAGCAGGATGCGGCGCTGCTGGCGCGGCTGGAGGCGGTGCGCTGCCATGCCTCCGTCGCGATGGGGCTGGCGCCGAACCTGGAGGCGGCGGCGCTGGTGCTGGGTGCGCCGAAGGTGGCGATGGTGGCGGCGGCGGGTGCAGCGCCCACGCTGTCGGCGCGGGTGCTGGCGGCTGACGACATGGACATCCTGGTGCGGATGATCTCGATCGGGCAGCCGCACCGGGCGGTGCCGTTGACGGGCGCGCTGTGCCTGGCGGCGGCGTGCCGCGTGCCGGGCAGCGTCGCGTATCGGCTGCTGGCGGAGGCGGCGTGGAATGGTCCGCTGCGGATCGGGCATCCGTCGGGGGTGGTGCTGGTGGATGCGGCGATCGAGCCGCGAGACGGCGGCGTGCATGTGCGGCAGGCGACGGTGTATCGGACGGCGCGGCGGCTGTTCCAGGGCGAGGTGTTGTATCGCGCCCCGGCCGGGCTGGCGCGGGCCGCGGAATGACCGGCGCGCCGAGCCTGACCCGGGCGTTCACGGACCTGCTGGCGGCCTGGCCGGCGCGTGATGCGGCGTTGCTGCAGCAGTGCCGGCTGTTGCTGCTGGACGGCGTGGCCGTCGCGGTGGCGGGTGCTGCGGAGCCCGGGCCGAGCCTGCTGGCGGACCTGGTGCGGCGGGCGTGCGGCGCCGGGGTGGCGCGGGTGATCGGCAAGGAGTTCTCGACGTCGGCCGTGCAGGCGGCGCGGGTGAACGGGATGGCGATGCACGTGCTCGATTTCGAGCCGATGTGGAACCCGGCGAACCACGCCCTGTCGCCGCTGCTGCCGGCCGTGCTGGCGCTGGCGGAGATGCGGGAGCACGAGGGCCATGGGCCGCAGGGGGAGGCGGCGCTGCGGGCGATCGCCAAGGGGGTCGAGGCGCAGGGGCGGCTGCGGCTGTCGACGGGGCAGCTGGAGCCGGCGAAGCTGTCGCTGCATCCGCCGGGGGCGGTGGGGGCGCTGGCGGCGGCGCTGGCCTGCGGGGACATGCTGGGGCTTGAGGGGGAGCGGCTGGCGGCGGCGGTGGGGATCGCTGCGTCGCGGTGCGGGTCGTTGCTGGCCAATGTGGGCTCGATGACGAAGGCGCTGCATTGCGGGGATGCGGCGGCGAACGGGCTGGAGGCGGCGCTGCTGGCGGCGGCCGGGTTCACGGCGAACGAGGATGCGATCGGCAGCCCGCGCGGCTGGGGGCCGTGTTTGTTCGGGGCCGGGTTCGACCCGGCGCCGCTGCTGGCGCCGATGGGGGCCGGGCGGGCGATCGACCCGGGGCCGGCGTGGAAGCTGTTCCCGTCGCAGTTCGCGACGCATTTCGCGATCACCGCGGCGCTGGAGGCGCGGGAGGCGGCGGGGGGCGGCGACATGGGGCCGCGGATACGGCGGGTGGAGATCCGGTCGCCGCCGATGCCGTATATCGACCGGCCGGTTCCGGTGAACGGGCTGGATGGCAAGTTCTCGTGGCAGTACACGGCGGTGGTCGCGCTGCTGGACGGCCGGGTCGATCCGGCGAGCTTCAAGGATGCGCGGCGGTTCGCGCCGGACGTGGTGGCGCTGCTGGACCGGACGGTGCTGGTGGGCGACCCGGCGATCCCGGGGCGGTTCGACCGGATGCATGTGGATGTCACGCTGGACCTGGTGGACGGCGCCAGCGTGCGGGGGCGGTGCGACGCGCCGCTGGGAAGCTGGACGCGGCCGGTGCCGGCGTCGCGGATCGAGGACAAGGCGCGGGGGCTGCTGCGGGAGACGCTGGGTGACGCGCAGGCGGAGGCGATCATCCGGGCCTTGGCCGGACCTGGGGACTTCGAGGTGCGGGGGGTGATGGGTTTGCTGTAGAGGGTCGCGCTGGCCATGATCCGGCGGGCGATCAGGGCATTGCCCGCCCTGGAGGCGCAGCCTAGGCTTCCCCAAACGAACCCGGCGCAAAGCGCGGGAGGGGAGAGCAACGTGACATCCATCATGCCGACACGGCGGGCACTCGTGCTGGGCGCGCTGGCCGCACCCGCGATCATCGGCACGGCGCGGGCGGCTCCGGTGCGGATGCGGCTGTCCAGCTCGCAGGCGAACGACCCGAAATACGCCAACGGGCGGGTGTTCAACGACAACCTGCAGAAGCGGATCACCGAGGCGGGGCTGGGCGACCAGATCACGCTGCAGTTCTTCCCCGACAACCAGTTGGGGCAGGAGATCGACATCATCAACCAGGTGAAGCTGGGGGTCATCGACATGATGGTCTCGGGCACGTCCATCTCGGCCAACCTGGTGCCGCTGGTGGGGCTGCTGGACCTCGGCTACCTGTTCGACAGCTTCCCGCAGCAGACCAAGGCGCTGGACGCCGGGGCGGCGCGCCCGATCGAGGAGGCGCTGCTGAAGGGGGCGGGGATCCATCTGATCGGGTGGGCGTACAACTTCGGGGCGCGCAGCGTGCTGGCGAAGCGGCCGGTGCATACGCCGGAGGATCTGGCGGGGATGAAGATCCGCACGCTGCCCAACCCGATCATCACCGAGTGCCTGCGCCTGATGGGGGCGGCGGCCACGCCGCTGGCGTTCGGCGAGATCTACACGGCGTTGCAGGCCGGGGTGCTGGACGGGTTGGAGCATGACCCGCCGACGATCCTGGCCAGCAAGTTCTTCGAGACGGCGAAGTCGTACGCGCTGACGCAGCACATCTTCTCGCCGCTGGTCACGTATTTCAGCGACGCGACCTATCGCCGGCTGGACCCGAAGCTGCGGGAGTCGTTCCTGGCGGCGGCAAAGCTGGCGGCGGGCGATACGCGGGTGCACGGGCTGGCGGTGGAGAAGGAGGCGCTGGACGTGCTGAAGGCCAGCGGCGTGTCGGTGATCGAGGTGGACCAGGCGGCGTTCCGCAAGCGGGTGCTGCCGCAGACGGACGCGTTCATCAAGCGGCTGCCGGAGGCGAAGGGGCCGATCGAGCTGATCCAGGGCACCAAGGCGTAGCATGGCGGCGGGCCTGTGGTCCCGCTGCGTCACGGCGCTGCTGCTGGCGGTCGATGTCGTGGCGGGCGTGCTGCTGGCGGCCGACCTGGTGGTGGTGTCGTTCTCGGTGCTGTCCCGCTACGCGTTCAACGACCCGATCGAGTGGGCGGACGACGTGGCGCGCGGGCTGATGGTGGCGCTGTCGTTCTTCGGCGCGGCGGGGGCGCTGGCGCGGGGCGAGAACGTGGGGGTGTCGTTCTTCGTCGATCTGATGCCGCCGCGGCTGCGGGGCGCCGTGGACGCCGCGGCGGCGATGCTGGTGACGGTGACGGCGGCAGCGATCGGGGTTTACGCCTGGCGGATGGGGCAGTTCACGACCGGGCAGACCACCGGGTCCGGGTTGCCGCTGGAGTGGTCGTTCTATCCGATGGGGGCGGCCGGGTTCTGCGCGGTGGTGTTCTGCCTGGACCGGCTGTGGCGGTTGCGCGCGCGTGACGCGGCGATTGCGGGCGTGGTGCTGGCGGGCCTCGTGGGCTTGTTCCTGGGGTGGGAGGCGGTGCTGCCCGACCGGATGCCGGCGCCGGGGCTGCTGATGCTGGCGGCGTTCGTGGCCGGGCTGGTGGGGGGCATGCCGATCGGGTTCGTGCTGGCGATGTCGGGGCTGGCCTACATGTGGACGGACGGCATGCTGCCGGGCGTGGTGTTCGCGCAGCAGATGGCGCGGGGCATCGACAACTTCGTGCTGCTGGCGATCCCGTTCTTCATCCTGGTCGGCTATCTGATGGAGGCGAACGGCATGTCCGTCCGCATCATCGAGCTGCTGGAGCGGATGGTGGGGCGGGTGCGCGGCGGGCTGAACGTCGTGATGGTGCTGAGCATGGTGGTGTTCTCCGGCATCTCGGGGTCGAAGATGGCGGACGTGGCGGCGGTTGGGTCCGTGCTGATCCCGGCGGCGCGGCGGTCGAAGCAGAACCCGGGGCAGGCGGTGGCGCTGCTGGCGGCGTCGGCGGTGATGGCGGAGACGATCCCGCCGTGCATCAACCTGATCATCCTGGGGTTCGTCGCCAACCTCAGCATCGGCGGGCTGTTCATCGCGGGGCTGTTGCCGGCCGGGCTGATGGCGGTGGCGCTGATCGGCACGGCGGTGCTGTTCGGCAGCCGGGCGACGGGGGCGGAGTGGGACGCGATGCCGCGGGCGCCGATGCGGCAGCTGTGGGGCGGGGCGGTGGTGACGGTGGGGCTGCTGGTGATCATCTTCGGCGGGTTCCGGTCGGGCTTCGCCACCGCCACCGAGATCTCGGCCTTCGCGGCGCTGTATGCGCTGCTGGTGGGCGGCGTCGCGTTCCGGGAGCTGGGGGCTCGCGCGGCCGCCCGCACCTTCGCGCAGGCGGCGACGCGGTCGGGGCTCGTGCTGTTCATCGTGGCGGCGGCGCAGGCGGTCGCGTTCATGCTGACGCTGCAGCAGATCCCGCATGCGATGGCGGAGACGATGGTGCGCCTGGCCGGCGCCGGCGGCAGCGGGATGTTCATGGTGATGTCGATCGGGATCCTGATCGTCATGGGGTCTGTGCTGGAGGGGGCGGCGGCGCTGATCATCTTCGCGCCGCTGCTGATCCCGGTGGCGGCGCAGCTGGGCATCGCGCCGCTGCATTACGGGGTGGTGCTGGTGATCGCGATGGGGATCGGGCTGTTCGCGCCGCCGCTGGGGCTGGGGCTGTATGGCGCGTGCCTGATCGGCGGGGTGCCGATCGAGGTGACGGTGAAGCCGATGATGGGCTATCTGGGGCTGCTGCTGGCGTGCCTGCTGGTCATTGCGTTCGTGCCGGGGATCGCGCTGTGGCTGCCTCGGCTGGCTGGCTACTGACCTGCGCCTGCGGGAGCATCCGGGCCAGCACGGCGTCATGCCATAGATAGCGATGCATGAGGGCGGCGGCGGCGTGCAGGCCGGCCAGCGCCAGGATCAGGTAGCCGATCGCCGCGTGCACCTGCAGGATCTGTTCGGCGAGGTCGCGGTTGCCGGGTCCGGGGATCCTGACGAGGTTGAACAGGCTGTCCGCGCGCTGCCATGTCAGGGCGAGCCCGGCCACCGTCATGGCGGCGAGCAGCGTGTAGAGCACCCAGTGCGTGGCTTTCGCTGCGAGGTTGAGCGCGCCGCGATCGGCGGGCGGCAGGCGGCGGCCCCTGGTCAGGCGCCACGCGACCCGCGCCACGAGGATGAAGGCCAGCAGGGCGCCCATCACGATGTGCACCGAGCGCGCGTCCACACGCAGCGGGCCGCGCGGGAACCAGTCGATCGTCTGCGCGCCGAGCCACTGCGTCGCGACCAGGATGGCGGTGATCCAGTGGAAGGCGATGGTGGCGGGATCGTATTGCCGCGCCGCTGGGCTGACTGGCTGCATGACGATGGTCCTTTCGCGGGCGGGGCGTTGGAACTTGAACACGGCCGGCGCGATGAGGAAACACTTTCATGGCGGACTGAGCTTGTAAAACGATACGGACTTGTGATGATCTTCCGGCAGGGGGCGCCGTGCTGACAACGATCGACACCATCGAGGCGGATTTCCTGGCACGCCGGCGCCGGCCCCCGGAGCTGGCCGGGGCGTTCGGCGCTGCCTGGGCGCGGATCGAGGCCGGGCGGGACGATGGCGGCGCCGAGGGGGAGCAAGGCTGCCGGGGGGCGCTGGCCAGGACCGGGCA
>JAYUCA010000265.1:0-8820 GCA_043740535.1 Rhodospirillales bacterium
GGACATATTTCGGCGCGTGCTCCGAGCGGACGCTGCGCCACAGCCGGCGGGCCGCCGTCGCGCCGATGATGGCCGTCATGGCCATGCCGCTGCTGGGCATGACGGCGCTGATCGTCGATACCGGCTTCTGGATCATCGGCTCGACCCGGTTGCAGATCGCCGCCGACGCGGCCGCGATGGGCGGCGCCTTCCTGCTCAACACCAGCCTCAAGAGCGCCAACGCCAGCACGCAGACCAGCACGCTGCAATCAGTAGGCCTGTATGAGGCGCAGGCCGCGTCCACCAAATTGATGGGCGTCCTGACGACCCCGATCACGGTCACGACGGGGAACAACTTCGGCAACGTCACCGTCACGCTCTATAGCCAGGCCCCCGCCTATCTGGGCAACGTGTTCAAGGTGAGCGCGCCGTTGCTGCGGGCCACCGCCACCGCCGGGTATCAGCTCCCCAGCTTCTCCTGCCTGTTGACGCTGGGCACGACCGGGACGGACATCAAGGTCGACAACTCGGGCACGCTGAGCGCCTCCAACTGCCCCATCTTCAGCAATTCCAGGGACCCGAACGCGAGCATCCCCAGCATCTATACCGACAGCGGCACGATCACCGCGCCCTCGATCGGGGCCTACGGCAGCATCACGCAATCGAACAGCGGCTCGAACTCCGTCGGTCCCAATCCCGTCAGCCCCTTCGCCTCCAGCCCGGCGGCGGACCCGAACACGAGCCTGACGGTGCCCACCGCCACGTCGCCGGCCGAGACCCAGGCCATCGCCAACTGCGGCGCCAACGCCAACAACAGCCGCAACTTCACGGCGTACGGCACCTACAGCTTTCCGTCCAGCAACAGCAGCTCGTACGTGTTCTGCGGCAACACGACGCTGGGCGGCAATGGATCCACGGACGCCTTCGCCCCCGGCACCTACTACGTCGTCAACGGCGACCTGACCTTCAACAACGCGACGATCAGCAGCTTCACCGGCGTGCAGTTCATCATGACCAGCAACAACAACGGCACGGTCGGCAACTTCAGCTACACCAACTACTCGAACACCAGCATCCCGTTCACCGCGCCCACCACCGGCAGCGCCCCGAACATCGCGATCTGGCAAGGCTGCAACAGCAGCGGCAGCCAGACCATGAGCTTCCAGGGCGGCAGCACGCTGAACATCACGGGCTCGGTCTACGCGCCGTGCAGCAGCGTCGATGTCGGGAACAACGCGCAGCTTTCGGCGCCGCTGACGAAGTCGTTCGGCTTCGTCTCGAAATCGATCTACGTGCACGGCTCCGCGGCCGTCCGGACCGGGTTCGGCGGCGCGTCCGGCACCGCGTCGAGCACGCCCGTGCTGACAAACTGATGGTCAGGCGCATGCAACGGCTGTGGCGGGACCGGCGGGGCGTGGCGGCGCTGGAGATGGCGCTGATCACGACCTTCCTGCTGCTGCCAGTGACCGCGGGCGTCATCGGCAGCGGCCAGGCGTTGCTGACGCAGTACCGCGTCGATCGGGCGCTGCACGCCGGCCTTATGTATGCATGGGGCTCGGCCAACGCCGGGGCCATCCAGACCGCGGCCCAGTTCGGCGGGGATGCGACGAACCTTTCGATTTCGGCCACCGCCACGATCGCCTGCTACTGCATCAGCCCCACCGGCACGCGCGCCACCGGCGCAGCGGTCACCTGCGGCAATAGCTGCACCTCGCCGCAGATCAGCGCCAGCTATGCCACGGTCAACACCTCGGCTGGCTTCACGCCGATCTTCCCGACGCCGTGGGGAACCAGCGGCTGGACCTTGTCTGCGACCGGAACAGTGCGGGTTAAATGACCGCCAGGCGCGCGGACCGGCGATGGCTGCGCCTGCTGTCGGACCACCAGGGCGCCACGGCGCTCGAGTTTGCGGTGGTGTTCCCGGTGTTTATCCTGTTCATCTTCGGCATGATCGCGGCCTACAGCCTGATCTCCTGTCGCCGGGCAATGGATTACGGCATCGAGAAAGCCCTGCGCTACGCCGCCGTGCATGGCGGCGCCGGCTCCACCCCCGTCAGCAACGCCTATGCCGTCGCGGCGAGCACGGTCTGGCCCAGCGTGGGCACGTCCAGCAGCGTCGTCGTGTCGCCTTCGACCTACTCGTTCGGGCAGTCCGTCAGGGTGACCGCAACGTATAACTGGTTCGCGCCGGCTGGCCTGACCAGCCGCTACAGCACGACGTTGTTTTCTGCCATCACGCTGACCGCCGCAGGCGAGATGCGTGTGGTCAACTGAAGGGCAGTCCTTGTGGGCGGGTGGGCTGTTCAACCCACCATCTTCGCCGCCCCGTCGGACAAGATACCAGACCCAAGCCTTCGCATCGCGCTTTTTGCCGCATGAGGTGCGATGCCAATAGGCTGTGCACCGGCGAAAACCCCTCCGCGATTGCCTCGTAGGGTGGAATGCCCCTTCGCATTCCACCAACCAGGGCACGGGTCAGGATGTTTGATCCCTGGCCTTGTGCCAGGCGCCAAGTCTTGACCACTGGCGCTGGCAATGAGCTCATGACGTTGTTCGGTCCACATTCGCTCCTCGCAGTCACGATGACGGCGATGACCCGTGCTTCCTGAGCGTTGATGCAAACCCTGGGATCAGCCCCGGCGGCGGCGGCGGGCCAACAGCAGCCCCGCAAGCCCGGCGGCGAGGATCGCGGCCGAGGCCGGCTCGGCGACGGCCGCCTTGACCTCCACGTTGTCCAGCAGCGCATCGACGCCGGCGTTCTTCATCGTGATGGTGATCTTGTTGAAGGCGCTGTTGATGAAGCCGAAATAGTTGGTGCCGCCGCTCGTGCCGTTATACGGGTTGACGACGCTCATGCTCTCGACCGCCGAGCCGTTCAGCGAGCTGCTGATCGTCGCACCCGAACCGTCGGTGTACAGCCAGAACTCGACGTTGGACTGCGTCGCCGCGAAGGTGATGGAGAAGCTCTGGATGGGGGCGGCGCCTGGGTCGTTGATGGCAGCGGGCCCTGGGGGCTGGTCGCCGCCCAGCGCGCCGTTGAACATGTTGGTGCCGTACAGCCCCGCGAACGTCACGCCCTGGGCCGCGTAGAAATTATTGACCGCCGTGTTGTCGCCCACCCCGGTGAAATCGAGCTTCAGGGCCGGATTGGCGAACCCGGCCCCAAACAGCACGGGCGTCGCACGCGCCGGCGCCGCCGTCAGGGCGATCCCGGCGACCGCGCACAGCGCGCCCGCAAGCCAGTGCCGGGTCATGTCAGATCCGTCGACGGCCGCCGACGGCGATCAGCCCGGCAAGCCCCGCCAGCATGATCCCCGTCGAGCCGGGCTCCGGCACGGCCGCGGCGAGCTGACCGATCTGGACGTTGTCGAGCACCGCGTTGCCGGTGTTGGGCGCGCCGGTGGAGCCGGTGACGTTGAACGTGATCGTGTCGAAGCTGCTGCCGGTGAAGCCGAAATAGTCGGTGCCGTCGGTGTGGTAGCCGGCCACGGTGACGGTCTCGACGGTGGCGCCGGCCAGCGAGCTGGTGATGGTTGCGCCGTAGCCGTCGGTGAACAGGAAGAAAACGACGTCCGATTGCGGCGAGGTGAAGGTGAACGAGAACGGCGAGTTGGTGATGTTGCCGCTGAAGTTGACCGCCGCCGGGGCCGTCGTGGTCTTCAGCGTCGAGCCGAGCGTGCTGTTGACGTAAAGGCCGTTGAAGGTGACGCCGGCATAGGCGCCAGCGACCAGCGAACCCTCCGTCAGCCCGCTGAAGTCAAGCGTGACGCCAGGGTTGGCAAGGCCGGAGCTGTAGGCGACTGTCGTAGCCCCAGCAGGCGCCGACCCGACCAAGACGGCAGCAAGGACTGAAATAAGCGTCGATGATTCAAGTCCAAACATAGTCGCAAACTCCCAATCGCTTCCGCTTCGTAAACACGCCACTAAGTCTTTGTGAAAGCAAGGCGTTGTGAAGTTTCATGCCACAAACTGACATTCCTCTACTGGATGGAATGAGAAAAATGAGACAGCCTGCGGCCGGACTGTCTCATTTATAATATTCCCGATTTCAGAACCCGCTATCCGGTGCTCATACAGCGGGCATCGCTGACTGCGTGTAGCGCCGCTCTGGCAGCAGGCCTGCACGGCAAAGCGCCTCCACCCGGTTGCGGGCGCCTACGGCCCGGTAGACCCCGGCCAGGTGCACCTTGATCGTCGATACCGCCAGGTCCAGCGTCCGCGCGATGTCCTTGGTGGACCGCCCCTCGGCCATCAGCATCAGCACGTCGCGCTGCCGCCCCGTCAACAAATCCACGCGGACCGGGGGCGCCGCCATCGGCACGCCCGCGCCCGCCGGCGCCAGCGATGCCGGAACATGCACGCCGCCGCCCCGCACCGTCTCCACAGCGCGCAGCAGATCGGCGAACGAGGCCGACTTCGCGATGTAGCCGTGCGCGCCGGCAGCGAGACACCCGAGGATGCCGTCCCGCGTTTCCTGCTCGGCCAGCACGACGATGCGGACCGACGGAAACTGTTGCCGCACACCCGCCAGCCCAGCCGGCCACGCCGCGCCCAGCTGCTGCAGGTCGATCAGCAGCACGCAATCGGGATCCTCGGCCAGCAGGGCCGTCGTCGCTTCCATCGTCGCCCCGGATCGCACGCCGCCATGCGTCCAGGCCCCCGCCAGAAGTGCCGTGAGTCCGTCACGAACCAGCGCGAGGTGTTCGGAAACGACGAGTCCGGTCGATATCATGCAAACCTCACCGTTAAATTGATACGGACACGCTAATTTTGATACATGCCGCCGTTGGACAACCCGCGCCGGCCCCCCTAGAAACGGATACCCGCGGGCCACCGGCCACGAGTTCGGCCCGCAGCATGTTCAACCATCCAGTTCGGGAGCCTTCGATCCGGAGCATGCCCCTTCATCCGTCCCGTACCCCCCGCCCGGCAAGTCAGGAAGATTTGCCAAAGGTGGTGTTTTGCACAAAGGCCCTGAAATCCATGGCAGAATGCAGGACAGACACGGTACGGTTGCGCTATGAAGGATGGCTCGATTGACGGAGCGGCTGACATCCGGCCGAGGGCTCGACAGCAGCGGCCGCTTACGGATCGGTGGAATGTTGGACCGAATGAACGATCACTCAGGACCGGAGACACCTCGGGCCCGGCGGCCTGGCCCCGGTGCGGCCGTGTCCGCCGACGGGACTTTGCCGGGCAGCGCCGCCCCGGGTGAATTTTTACACATCGCCCGCCTTGCTGCGCGTCTCGCCCGCACCCCCATAGGCCTGATCAGCGGCGACCGGCTGCACCAGGCCTGGTCCGACCCGGCGCTGAACCTCGTTGCCGCGCAGATCGAGCGGCTGCACGAGCTGGGCCGCGACCTGGACGGCACCCCGGGCGAGGCCGTCATCCCGGATGCGACGCAGGATCCGCGACTGTGGCACAACGTCAACGTTTCCGGCGCCCCGCACGTCCGCTTCGTCGCCTGCGTGCCGCTGACCGGCGCCAAGGGCGACAGCCTGGGCGTGCTGTGCGTGATGGACACCAAGCCCCGCGCCCGCCTGGCCGACGACCACGCCGACGCCCTGGCGGACCTTGCCGCACTCGCCACCCGCATGCTGGAGCGCCAGGCGGACGCCGAGGCGCAGCTGCGCACCTCCCGCGGGAACGCCCGCACCGAACAGATCGAGGCGGCGGTGATCCGCGCGCAATCCTGCGAGCTGGCGCTGGCCAACATGCTGGTGTCGTTGTGCAAGCACCACCGCGCCACGGCCGGCTTCGTCGGCAAGCTGGCCACCTCGTCCCGCGTGATGCAGGAGGTCTGCCATTACAACGACGAGTCCGGGCTGGGCGACTACTTCGCCCGAACGGCGTCGTTGCCCGCAACGCCCGAGACGTCGCATGCCGCAGGCGCGATCCAGACCGGCACCGCCCGCACGCTGGTGTTCAGCGGGTCCGAGGCGCAGTCGGCCTACCCTGCCATGGCCGAGGCGATCCGCGCCGGGCTGCGTGCCGAGGTGATCCAGCCGGTGCATTTGCTGGACGAGAAGTTCGGCCTGGTGCTGATGTTCGACACCGCCCGCACGGACCTCGAAGCCATCGCCGAAGATGTCGGCGCCATGGTGCGGCTGGTGCGGCCGGGACTGTATCGCAAGGCGGCAGAACGCCGCATGCGCCTGCTGGGCACGGCGCTGGACCGTGCGAACGACGCCGTGCTGATCACCGAAGCCGGGCCGCTGGGCGCGTCGGGGCCGAAGATCGTCTACGCCAATGCCAGCTTCTGCCGGGAAAGCGGGTATACGCTCGACGAGGTGATCGGCCAGACGCACGGCATGCTGCACGGCCGCAGCACCGACGCCGCGGCGGTGTCGCGGCTGCGGCAGGAGATGCGGCGGTGGAAGCCGGCGCGGGCCGAGCTGCTGAACGTCCGCAAGGACGGCAGCGAGTTCTGGGCAGAGATGGATCTGACGCCGATCACCGACGAGGCCGGGCTGCCGACCCACTGGATCAGCATCCAGCGCGACGTCACCCAGCGGCGCGACAACGAGGCGGCGCAGCGCCGGCACGAGGCGTCGTTCCGTATGCTGTTCCAGGACAACCCGCTGCCGATGGTCGTCATGGAGCGGGACAGCCTGTCATTCATCGAGGTGAACGACGCCGCGATCACCCAGTACGGCTGGTCGCGCGCCGAGTTCCTGACCAAAAGCCTGACGGACCTGAACCCCGACGGCGACCGCGAATCGGCCAAGGCCCTGGCCGCCGGCGGCGCCCCGGGCGCTGCGCCGGGCGCCGTCACCTCCAACACCCACATGCGCGACGACGGCACGGTGCTGGAGGTGCGGGCCTTCGTGCACGACACCGTCTATGCCGGACAGGACGCGACGCTGGCCGTGCTGTGGGATGTGACGGACCTGGAAGCAGCCCGGCGCGACATGCACCATGCCAACGAGATGCTGCGGGAGCGCACGCTGCAGCTCCATGCGCGCACCGAAGAACTGGGCGAGGCGCAGCGCCTGGCCCGGCTGGGCACCTGGCGCATGTCGTTCGACCGGCAGGAGGTCAGCTGGTCCAAGGAGATGTACGAGCTGATGGGCCTGCCGCGCGACCACGCCGGCCTAAGCTCCGAGAGCCTGATCCAGAAAATCCACCCCGACGACCGCGACACCGTGCGCAACGCGCTGGCCACCGCGGCGCATGACCGCACCAGCCGCAACTTCGAATACCGCGTCATCCTGCCCGACGATCAGATCCGGCATCTGCGCGCCGAGGTGCGGCCCGTGCTGGACGAGGACGGCGCCGTCGCCGAGCTGTTCGGCTACAGCCAGGACATCTCGGACCGCAAGCGCGCCGAGGCGGCCCTGCTTCGCAACGAGTCGCTCCGCGCGCTGGGCCAGCTCACTGGCGGCGTGGCGCACGACTTCAACAACCTGCTGACCGTCGTGATCCTCAACCTGGAAGAGGCGCAGGACGTGCTGGACCCTGCGCATGAGCTGCAGGAGGTGCTGCAGCCCGCCCTTCATGCCGCCGTGCGCGGCGCAGAGCTGACCAGCCAGCTGCTGTCATACGCCCGCCGCGCCACGCTGCGGCCGGAGCGGGTGCGGCCGGACGAGTTCTTCGGCGCGCTGCGCCCCTTGCTCAACCGCGTGCTGGGCGAGCGTTACGAGCTGCAGGTGCTGCTGCGCCACAACGGCGGCAGCGCCATGGTGGACCCGGCCCAGCTCGACAGCGCCATCATGAACCTGGTGATCAACGCCCGCGACGCCTCGCCGCAGGGCGGCACGATCACGCTCGAGACGCGGTCCGTCACGCTGACCGCCGACAGTCCCGGTTTCCAGGACGACGTGACCCCTGGCCGCTACGTGGTCATCAGCGTCAGCGACCGCGGCGAAGGCATCCCGGCCCACCTGCTGTCCCGCGTGTTCGAACCGTTCTTCACCACCAAGGAGGTCGGCAAGGGCAGCGGCATGGGGCTGAGCATGGTCTACGGCTTCGCGCGGCAGTCTGGCGGCCACGTGACCATCGACAGCACCCAGGGCCGCGGCACCACGGTGCGCCTGTTCCTGCCGGTCGCCGCCGGCTCCGCGGCCGAGGCCGAGGACGAGGCTCCGGCATCCGAGGAGTGGAACGCCAACGGCCTGCGCGCGCTGGTGGTGGAAGACCAGGACAGCGTGCTGAAGACCGTGACGCGGATGCTGCGGGCGCTCGGCTTCAAGGTGACCGCCGCCGCCTCGGCCGACGCGGCGTTGGAGCACCTGGCGCAGGAGCCGGATTTCGACCTGCTGTTCACCGACATCGTGCTGCCCGGCGAGATGGACGGCGTGGGCCTGGCCGAGGCGGTTCGCAAGCGCGCGCCCTCGACCCGCATCCTGCTGACCTCGGGCTTCACCGAACACAGCCTGTCGGCGGCCGACATGAGCTCGCCCGACGTGGATTTCCTGATGAAGCCCTACAAGCGGCAGGACCTGCAGGCGAAGTTCACTGCGATGTTCCCGCGGACGCACGCCGGGGCGTTCTGAACATCGGTCCATGCGGCCGAGAAGGACGAGCCGGCGGCTGGCCCTATCCCTGGCTCGCCGCCGCCGGGCCTTGCCCGCCAGATCAATACGTGGCCCGCCCGCCCGAGATGTCGAACGCCGCCCCCGTGCTGAACGAGCAGTCCTCCGTCGCCAGCCAGCATGCCAGCGCCGCGATCTCGGCCACCTCCACGAAGCGGCCCATCGGGATCTTCGACAGCATGTAGCCGATATGCTCCTCGGTCATCTGCGCGAAGATGTCGGTCTTCGCCGCGGCCGGGGTCACGCAATTCACCAGCACGCCCTTGCCCGCCAGTTCCTTGCCCAGCGACTTGGTCAGCGCGAT
>JAYUCA010000266.1:0-4307 GCA_043740535.1 Rhodospirillales bacterium
CTAGCCGTGATGACAGCTTGCCGCCATCCACGACGATCACCTCCCGGCGACTGGCCTGGGCTACGATCTTCTCACGCAGCAATGCGCCGCCGCCGCCCTTGATCAGGTTCAGCGCCGGGTCCACCTCATCGGCGCCATCGATGGTGAGGTCGATCTCGCGCGGGATGTCGTCCGCCAGCATGGAGATGCCGAGCGTGCGAGCGGTAGCCTCGGTGGCGCGCGACGTGGCAATGGCCACGATGTCGGTGAGATCACCGGTCCGGAGCCGGACAGCAATCCGGCGTATGGCAAAGATCGCCGTCGATCCGGTGCCAAGACCGACCACCATGCCGGACTGCACCAGCGAAGCCGCCTGCTCGCCGGCCTGTCGCTTGAAGCGTGCCGCGGCATCGGTCATTCTTTTTTCTCCCATTTACGATCGATCGTGCGGCGATCTTCGGGGTCGGCACAGTATTCGGGGTGGACGCCGGTTCGAGTTTCGTCGGCACGGGGTTGGCCCGCTTCACCGCCTGCGCGCAAAACTTTGAACTCGTCCGCAGCACCAATGCCGTGCCCGACGAAGGTGTTCCAGCGCCGGGCAGCCTCATGGTTCGGGGTAACGGTGTGGATGAAGATGGTCGGACCAAGGCTTGGGAACAGCCATGGCTGCTGGAACGCCAGCCCAAGGCCGCCGATGATCCCGGAGATCACGAGGGCCACCCATCCGGCATAGAGGGCGGCGCCCGGCTTCACCCCGCGCTGCCTTGTCAGATTGGCATCCGATAGCCGTAGAACTCATGGTCCTCGTTATAGCCGCCCTGCCCGCCGCCGAGGTCCCGGAAGTCGTGCACGAACTCGATGGCCGCGACCCACTTCACCATCTTGAACCCCAGCTCGTTCTCGCAGCGCAGCCGCACGGGGGCGCCGTGCAGCACGCTGACCGGCGCGTCGTTCATGTCGTAGGCCAGCAATGTCAGGGCATGGCGCATGTTGCTGATCTTGTGCACGTCGTAGTACCGGCCGGATTCGGCGCCATCCGCCAAGGAGTAGAATACGGCGTAGCGCGCCTCGGCCGCCGGGCGCACCAGGTCGAGGATGTGGCGCATGGGCACGCCGCCCCATTTGGCGACCCCGGACCAGCCCTGGATGCAGAAATGCGTCGTGATCTGCTCCTGCCGCGGCATCGCCCGCAGCGCGGCCAGCGAGAACTCCTGTGGCCGCTCGACCATGCCACCCACCCGCAGTCGGTAGCCGTCGAAGCCGCCCGCCACCAGCTCGTCGAACTCGGCCGAGTGCGGCATGGTGCCATTCGGCCAGAAATAGGGCGAGATGTCCGCCTCGGTCAGTTGGCTCCGCGGGTCCCACCACTCGGCCAGGCCCTTGAGCCATCCGACCATGAACTCTCCCGTCTTCTGCACCAGCCGGGCATGGCGGATCGTGAACGGGGAAGCCCGCCACCAAACCAACGCCACCAGCGCGACCAGCGGTGTGAATACCGCCAAGCCGCTCCAGGAGGCGTCGTTCACCCCGGCCCACATCATGTTCAGGTTCACCCGCGCCCCGGTGATGAACACCAGCGTGACATGCGCCAGGATGAACAGCAGGAACCACCACAGGACCAAGAAGTGGATGGACCGCGCCCGCTGCCGGTTCAGCAAGCGCCCGGCCCAACCCAAGTGGTTGGACAGTGACGGGCTTTGCAGCAGGCCGGTGACCACGGAGGTGGGGGCCGCGACGAACACGGTCAGAAAGTAGGCGAGCTGCTGAAGGCTGTTGTAGCGTGTCCAACTATGATCGTCTGGGAAGGTGAGCGACAGATATTGCAGGGCGGTTGAGGCCGCGTTCGGGATCACCTCCCAGGTCGTCGGCACCAGCCGGTGCCACTGGTCGGTCGAGAACAGCAGGACGTAGATTGCGATACCGTTCATCAGCCAAAGCATGTTGACCGAGAAGTGCCACCAGCGGGCCAGTCCGATGGAGTGCCGAATGCCGGGGATGCCAAGCCAACCCGGAATGGTCACGGAGTCGTCCTTGGCGGTCCAGACCCGGCCGGTCGGCACGGTCTTCTGGAAGCGGAACCAATCCCTCCCTGGCGTGCAGTCGCGGCGCCAATACAGGCGTGGGTGATCTGCAAGGATCTGAATGCCGGAGCGGATGATGAACGCCATGAAGAAGAGGTTCAGGAAGTGACTGACCCGCAGCCACGCCGGGAAGCCGGTTGTGACAGCGTAGGCGGATGCGGGCACGCCGGGGTTGCGGACCAAGAACGCCTGCACGCCCGGCAGCGTCCGCAGCGCCTGCGCCACGGCCACGCCAGTGACAACGAGCGCAAAGACGATCGGCAATGCCCAAAGAACGTTGACCCAGTGCGATCCGAAGCGAATGCGCGGAACGATGCCGGCCTGGGGCGGCAGCCAGTGGCTCAGCCGAATGCGGTCATCGGCAGGCGTGAGACTGGCCGCAATGGGGTCGTGCCCATGTCGCGCGCGGCGAATGGTTGTCATTGATTCTTCCCCTGCCTTACGCCTGCGTAGGTCTGGACATGCGTCATCCCTGCAACTGCCCCGGCAAACCCGCCCTGGCCTTCGAGGCGCAGCCGTCGTTCGGATGGTGACGCGCTCACAGCGTGCCCTGAAGATCGTCCAAGCCCGGACTGCAAGGCCGCTGCGGCCTTCGCGGCCACCAGCGGGTCGGTTTTCCGGGGATGCCGCCGGCGCTCCGAGTGGATGAGGCGTCGCATTCAACGAGCCCTGGCGTGGAACATCCTGCGGACGGCCCATCCCGTTCCGGCAACCAGCGCGAGGATGCCGAAGGCTGCCATGAGGCTGCCGCCGGTCAGGAAAAGCGCCACCAGGAAGCCCAGGGCGGCGGCGACCGCCACATATTTGTTCTCGATCAGCATCAGCGAGGGTTCAATTCCCGAGAGCGCTGGCAGCAGCCTGGTCCCTGGGCGACCTGAAGCGTGTCCAGCGGACTGAGGTCACGTCCGACAATCGGCTGCCCCCCGGAGCCTGCCGGGCTCCCTGGAGTTGCACGGTGCAATCGTCAGCGGCGGTGAAGCACCATTTCTGGAAGATTGCCCTGTCCGCCGCGGGCAGGATGGCTAGGCTGAACGTCGCCACGTTGTTGCCGTTCACGCTGATCCTGAGCGATGTCAGCAAGCAATCGAACTGGCCTGCGCCCAGGGGCTGACACGCGACCTTGCCTGGTCCGAACGTCTCCGGCCCGGCCGCTGCAACCGCTGGGGTCGGCGTCGTCGCCATGATGCCGACCAGGCTGATGAATACGATTCCGCTCCTGCTCGCAAGGCGCAGGTCCACGCCGTTCTTCCACGGCAATTGCCCCGAAGCGACCGCACCGGTCCTCATTTGGCTCGCGGGCCGGACGGTGCCGCTACCAGCCCGGTGACGCGCTCATCATGAACGAGTGGCGCGGGCGCCGGGACCGACGCGCCGGGCACGGCTATTGGACGGTCGGTCGGCGTGGCGACCGCTTGTGTAGGCTTCGGCATCAAGAGTGCGCTCAGCGCTATTCCAAGGGCCATGGCGGCATAGAGCATCACCATCGGTAACCATCCGGGCGCAGATCGGGCTTCGACATTGGCCGCACCACCGTGCCAAGCGCCTGGTGTGGTTGCAGGCAAAAGCTGGACGAGGCGTACGGCAATTGCACGGGCGTCAGCCAGGGCAGACGGCGTTAGTGGCATGTCGCCGATGCTTTGCGCGAGACTCTCGATCGCGCCAGCCCGGGGCAGCGTCGCCCACCTCGCCGCTTCGGCCCAGGGGTCTTGGCCAAGCCGCGCGATCATCGACAGGATCGTGAGTGCCGAACCGTTCAGTTCGGTGCCGACGTCTGCGAACAGGAACGCGTCAAGCCCCGAGTTCTTGAGGGCGAATACGGCTGGGTGTGTTGTTTGCATCGTCTCCCTCCTGCCGGCCGGCCCTTCGCTTGACGTTGCCGGCGCCAAGAATCGGGCTGTCCCGTCACCATCCGTATCCTGGCCAGTCGTAATGGTTGTGGAGCCGCCGCTCGAACTCTCCGGTGACCAGGTTTGAGGGGTTCCAAGACGGGCTGGATTTGATCTTTTCCCGAGTGAGGTCGAGCCGGATGTGACGCTCCGACCAGTCCACTCCAGCGACCGCATACGGCGAGATCAGCACGTGCTGCCCGACCCACCAGTTCGACGTATCGACAATGAGGTAGCGGATGCCCCAGCTCGCGTTGTCGATAAGGACGTCCTGGACGTGGCCGATGCCGCCATCGGTTGCCTGAATATGGTATCCGGTAACCTCGGCAATGCTGCGAAGATGGGGGTCGCCCTCGTCGCG
>JAYUCA010000267.1:0-2783 GCA_043740535.1 Rhodospirillales bacterium
GGCAGCGGCCGCAGCCGTACCCATTGCGGCCCCAGCCGCACCGGCCGCTCATAATGATACTCCGTGCGGTGAACGAGGGTCGTCCGGCGGGCCTGGGTCATCATCCCGCCAATGAGCGGAACCGCGCCGGATCGACCGCCCCCAGGATCGCCCCAGCCGGCCCCGGGTCCCGCCCGGCGATCACGTCCGCCACCAGCCGCCCCGCCGCCGGCGACGTCTGGATGCCATAGCCGCCCTGCCCCACGCACCAGAAAAAGCCCGCAGCGTCCGGGTCCCACCCGAACGCCAGGCTGCGGTCCGGCGTGAAGGTGCGCAGCCCGGCCCAGCTATGCTCGATCCGCCGCACCTCGATATCCAGCGCCTGCTGCATCCGGTCGATGGCGATCGCGACGTCCAGCTCGTCCGGCTGCACGTCGTGCGGCTCCATGTCCGTCTCGTCCGCCGGGCTCACCATCAGCTTGGTGCGGGCCTCGGGCCGGATATACCAGGTGTGGTCCACGTCGTTGACCATCGGCCAGTCGTGCACCGTCCAGGGCGCCGGGTCGATCACGCAGCCCGTCCGCCGCTTCGGCGTCAGACCCAGCCTGCGCACGCCCGCGTGCTCGGCCACCACGTCGCCCCACGCCCCGGCCGCATTCACCACCACCGGCGCCGTGTAGCTGTGCCCCCCGCTCACATCGACCGTCCAGCGTCCATCCCGCCGTTCGATCCGGCCCGCCCGGCTGCGCAGCGCCAGCGTGCCGCCGCGCGCCCGCAACTGCCGCAGGAAGCCCTGGTGCAGCGCCGCCACGTCCATGTCGAACGCGTCCTCCTCGATCGCGGCCTGCACCGCGTAGCCCGGACGCAGCGCCGGGATCATGCGCCGGATTTCCTCGACCGGCGCCTCCCGCAGGCCCGAGCCTTCCGCCAGCAGCCGCGCCAGATGGTCCGTCTGGCCCGGCGGCGCCAGGAAAACCACCGGCCGCCGCGCCAATATGGGCGTGTCCGAGAACCCGTCCGGCGGGGCCTCGAAGAACGCGCGCGACTGCCCCGTCAGCACGCGGACATCGGGCGGCCCGTAGTTCAGGATCCAGATCGCCGCCGACCGGCCGGTGCTGTGGTACCCCGCCGCCTCCTCGGCCTCGATCAGCGCCACCCGCCGGTCCGCTGCCAGGTGCGCGGCCACGGTGGCGCCGGCGATGCCCGCGCCGATGACGATCGCGTCGAACGTTTCCGGATTCATGCGGCGCAGCATCGCCGGGCCAGCCCCGCCATGCAAGACAAACGCCGCGCGCGCTCCGGATGATCGATCGAAAAACCAGTCGGGCTCAATGAAGGGATATGTCTCTGCGTGCTCCGCGCCTCCGCGGTCATTCTATCCTGCTTCGCCGAACCGCCAGCTCAGCGCAGTCCGGCGCAGAACAGCAGCACCACGCAGACGAACCCCGCCGCCCACAGCAATGACCGTACGGCGGCCCAGTCCGCGATGTAGGCGAACGAATACGCCACCCGCGCCAGGATGAACGTGCCGGCCAGCATGTCGACCGTCCCTTGCGGCGCATGCGCCCAGTGCGCGACCAGGACCGCGGCGGCAAAGGGGCCGAATGCCTCGTAGTGGTTCCGGTGCGCCCAGTTCGCCCGCGCCCGCCAGCCGGTCAGGGTGTTTTCCCAGACGCGCGGCTGGTTGTTGTCGAAACCGCCCCCGCCGTACTTGGCGGCCGCGGTACACAGCAGCGGCAGCACGGCCGCAGCCAGGATGGTCCAGAGTGCGAAGGTCATGCGGCGCCTCTCCTTTGCCGGGCCTGGAAACGGGCCAGCGCGCTGTTGAACACGTCCATCTGCCCGGCGCTGGTCGCGTCCCAGCTGAACTCTTCCGCATACGCCCGCACCGCCCCGCGGGCCGGGGCATCGGCCCATAACGCGCGGACCCCGGCCGCAAACCCCTCGGCCGTGTTCCGCTCGACGATCAGCCCGGCCTCCCGGCGCTGCACCACTTCGGGGTTGCCCGGGATGTCGCTCGCCACCACCGGCGTGCCGCAGGCCATCGCCTCCAGCAACACGTTCGCCCAGCCTTCCCGGCTCGACGCCAGCACCAGGACATCGGCCGCGCCATAGAACCGCGGCAGCTCGGCATGCGGATGGGCGCCCATCAACCGGACCCGGTCCGCGACGCCCAGCGCACCCGCCAGCGCCAGCAGCCGGGCCCGCTCCGGCCCTTCGCCCACGATCATCGCCCGCCACCCCGGCAGATGCGGCAGCGCGCCGATCACGTGATGATGGCCCTTCCGGTCGATCAGATGGCCGACCGACAGCAGCGTCGGATGCTCATCGAGGCCCACCTGCGCCCGCAGCGCCGCCCGCGCGGCGGCGCCCTCCGGCGGCTGGAACAGGTCGAGGTCCACCCCGTTGCGCAGCACCGTGATGCGCCCGCCATCCGCACCCAGCGCAACCATCGCGCGTTTCAGCCCGGCGCTGACCGAAATCATCGCATCCGCCCGGTCCATCGCCCAGCGGATCATCCGCCGCGGCCCCGCATGATCAGGCAACTGCGTCACGTCCGATCCACGCGCCGTCATGACCACCGGCAGCCCGAACCGCCGGCCCAACGCCACCGCCACCACGCCGTCGGGATAGAGGTAATGGGAGTCGATCACATCCACCTCGAAACCACCCGCCTTGAGCCGCATGAGCGATCGGGACGCCGCAGCGTACAACAAGGCCGGCGCGGCCGTCATCCCAACCTTCGGGATCAGCGCATACCGCGGATGCAGCACCCGCAACCCATGCCGCATCTCCTCCGGGGC
>JAYUCA010000268.1:0-30169 GCA_043740535.1 Rhodospirillales bacterium
CAGTCCAGGGCGGCCAGACCTGATCTATCGGTCCTGGATCGCTTCGCAAGGGCTCGCGATGACGAGTCATTCCTTAATGCCCCTGGTATTAGGTCAACCCAAACGACGACGCTCTAGTTTGTTGATGAAGAACGCGGAACCTCGTTTCAGGTCCAAGCAACCTGAAACGATACCGCTCTAAAGCCGCCGCCCCCGCGCGTGTCGGCCGGGCGCGGTCATCCTGCACCGTCCCCGATGCAGGCGAAGGCGATGGGATCAGACCGTTATATCGAGGTCCGTCGACGGCTGGCTGCCAAACCCGCCAGCCCGACCAACAGGATCGAGATGCTGTGCGGTTCGGGGATCGTCGAGTCCCAGCCGATCACGTCCAGCGCAATCACGTCCAGCGGCGTGATGTTGATCACCTGGCCGGTGCTGTAGGCCGGCACCATCAGCGCATTCACGCCGCGCAGCCAATGGCTCGCCTGGTCGCCGCTGCCGGTCGAGAAGGCGGCCGCCGTGCCGGAACCGTCGACCTGGGCGGTCGATCCGTTCGTCAACGAGAAGAACGCAGACCCGGCAGTCGTCGCGCGCACCCCGGCCGAGCTGTAGCGGAACTC
This sequence comes from Rhodospirillales bacterium, assembly GCA_043740535.1. Lineage (GTDB taxonomy): Bacteria > Pseudomonadota > Alphaproteobacteria > Acetobacterales > Acetobacteraceae > JBBROS01. Next base: position 600 of record JAYUCA010000268.1, read on the forward strand.
GTCGAGCAACGAGGGCACGCCGCTCGTGCCGCCGTCGATGCTGGAATCGAAGCCGAGCAGATGGGCGATCTCGTGTTCGGCGACGCCGATCAGATCGAAATTGTTGGTGGCGATGGAGCCGTCGGGATTGCGGCTGTCGCTGAAGGTGAAGTTCGTGGTGAATTCGATGGTGCCGTCCGAGCCGGGCTGGATGAACCCGAGGGCCTTGGCCTCCGCGTTGGTGACGGCGATGCTGCCAGCGCCCGACACCGTCGACAGCGACGCGACGGCCTGCGCGTCGTTGGACGTCTTGGCGTCGGCTGCCAGCGCTGTCTTGATGACGCCCGCGTTGCCGCTGAAGAACACCGGCGATGTCTGGCCCAGGACGCCGGGCCCTAACGACCTGAAGCCGATCTGCACGCTGACGGTGACCTTGTCGCCCAGCACGGCCGACCAGGCGGCGCCCGCTGCGGTGAAGGCCGCGGCCTCGGAAGTGGTCAGGCTGTCGCCAACGATCTGGGTGAAATTGAATGTCAGCGCCGAGGCAGAGGTCGATACCGCACCGAACAGGACGGCGCCGGCAAACACCCGGCCCCAGTTCACGTCTCGCAACGCCATGCCAACAAACTCCAACCCCGTCGCCCGTGTAGAGTGAAACTGTTGAAGAATCCAGGGCAAACCACACAAAATTGTGAATTGGTCGTCAACCGTTGACGCGGCTTGTCGAAGCTTCATCATCGCACCACTTCAAGGGGATGATCCTGGCAAGCCTGGCGACCGCATGATCCATTATCAGTTGATCTGCGGCCAGCAGCACTCGTTCGACGGCTGGTTCAAGGACAGCACGGCGTTCGATCGGCAAGCCGGCGCGGGACTGATCGCGTGCCCGGAATGCGGGAGTGCTTCCGTCAATCGGGCGTTGATGTCGCCGTCCATCGCGCGGCGGCGCGTCGTGGTCGATCAGGCCGGACAGACCGCCGCCGCGCCGGACGCCACGCCCGCCCCGCCCCCTGTGGCGCCCCCGCCGACCATGGGCTCCGTGCTGCCCGACCGGGTCCGGTCGATGCTGCAACGGCTGCGGTCGGAGGTCGAGCGCCAGTGCGAGGATGTCGGCGACCGTTTCGCCGACGAGGCGCGGGCCATCCACCGCGGCGACAGCGAGGAGCGGGGCATCTACGGCCAGAGCACGCCGGAACAGGCCGAGGCGCTTGCAGATGAGGGCATCGAGGTTGCGCGAATCCCCTGGGTGCCCCGCGCAGACGGCTAGACTGTGTGCCGCAGCGGTCAGGCCCCCATCTGGGCGACCTGCTGCTGGGCGACCTGCGGCTGGGAGACCTGCGGTTGGGCGACCTGCGGTTGGGCGACCTGCGGCGAGCCGGCGCGGATGCGGTTCGTGACCATGCGCTCATGCAGGCGCCGGATCGTGCCAGAGCCGGTCGATGTGCACAGGAAGGGCAGCACGGCGTGCACAAGGCAGGCCAGGCCGCCGATCAGCATGGCGATGCCGAAGCTGCTCGCCACTGCGAAGTGCTCGCCATAGGTCTCGCCGACCGCTTGCGGGTGCTGTGTGAACGATACGTTCATGTCCCGGTTCCTCATTCGATGGCGACATGATGCCGTGCTGGCCGTGGAAATTGATTGCGAATTGCATGGCAGTTTCCTAGTCTGCCGCAACTCGGTTCCAAGGATAGCGGTCATGGCGGAATCGTATGCCCTTGATGACGTCGATCGGCGCATCTTGTACTGGCTGCAGCGGGATTGCGCGATGCCTGTGGCGGACCTTGCGGCGCATGCAGGCATCTCGGCGTCGCCGTGCTGGCGCCGCGTGCAGCGGCTGAGCGAGGCGGGCTTGATCCGGGCGCGGGTCGCGTTGCTGGACGCGAAGATGGTCAACGTGGGCGTCAACGTGTTCGTCGCCATCCGCACCAACCAGCACCAGGCGGCCTGGGCGGATGCCTTCTGCGCGGTGGTGATGGACATGCCCGAGGTGGTGGGGTTCTACCGGATGGCGGGCCAGGTGGATTACCTGCTGCACATCGTCGCACCCGGCATCGATGCCTATGACGCAGTCTACAAGCGGCTGATTGCCCGCATCGAGCTTTATGACGTCAGCGCCAGCTTCGCGATGGAGGTGCTGAAGTCCACCACCGCGCTGCCGCTCGATTATGCGCCCAGAGCATGATGCTTCACGCCCGCACCAGCACGGCGATGTAGTTCACCGCCAGGTCACGCGTTTCGACCCATGTGCGGGCGCGCAGGTCGAAGCTCATGCCGGCCGTGGCTGTCAGCCGCAGGCCGGCCGCGCGTCCGTGTGCGCCGAGTTCGGCGGGCGTCACGAAGCGGTTCCAGTCATGGGTGCCCACAGGAAGCAGGCGCAGCAGGTATTCGGCCCCGATCTTGGCGACCGCCAACGACCGCGCGGTCCGGTTCAGGGTGCTGACGAACAGCAACCCGCCTGGCGCCAGCAGCGCGGCCATCAGCGCCAGGAACCGGGCCGGGTCGGCGACATGCTCGATCACCTCCAGCGCAGTGATCACCGGGAAGCGCATGCCCTCGGCCACCAGGTCTTCCGCGGCCCCCGCCCGATACTGCAGCGGCAGGCCGGCGCCCGCGGCGTGCTGCTTTGCCGCCGCGACCGCCTGGGCGGACGCGTCGAGCCCCAGGACGTCGTGCCCCAGGGCGGCCAGCGCCTCCGCAGCGATGCCGGCGCCGCAGCCGATGTCCAGGATTTGCACCCCCTCCGGGTGGGCAGCCCGCACGCGCCGGTCGATCCAGCCGACCCGCAGCGGGTTCATCGCGTGCAGCGGGCGCATCGGCCCGGCCGGGTCCCACCAGCGGTCCGCCAGGCTTCCGAACCGCGCCACCTCGTCCGCCCGCACCGAAGCGGGGTAGCCCTGCACGTCTGCCATGTTGCCCGACCCCTCTGCCGCCGGTATGTGAGCCGGGGCACGCGCCGCCGCAACCCGGCGCCCGTTCGCGTCGCACCACAGGAGAGCAGGGCCGGCCATGGCGCGGATCGTGATGAAATTCGGCGGCACCTCGGTGGCGGACCTGGACCGCATCCGCAACGTCGCCACCCGCGTCAAGCGCGAGGTCGATGCCGGCAACGAGGTTGCGGTTGTGGTGTCCGCGATGTCCGGCGTGACGAACCAGCTTGTCGGCTATTGCCAGGCGCTGGCCCCCCTGCATGACGCGCGGGAGTACGACGCGGTGGTGGCGACCGGGGAGCAGGTGACCAGCGGCCTGCTGGCCATCGCGCTGCACACGCTGGGGGTCGAGGCGCGGTCGTGGTCCGGCTGGCAGATCCCGCTGCGCACGGACGACGCGCACGGCAAGGCGCGGATCGAATCGGTCGACGGCGCGGCGCTGCTGGCCGCGATGGCGGCCGGCCAGGTGCCGGTGGTGGCGGGGTTCCAGGGCATCGGGCCGGGATCGCGCATCACCACGCTGGGCCGCGGCGGGTCCGACACGTCGGCTGTTGCGCTCGCCGCGGCGCTGAAGGCCGACCGCTGCGACATCTATACGGACGTCGACGGCATCTACACGACGGACCCGCGCATCACGTCCAAGGCGCGCAAGCTGGACAAGATCGCGTATGAGGAGATGCTGGAGCTGGCGTCGGTCGGGGCGAAGGTGCTGCAGACGCGCAGCGTCGAGCTGGCGATGAAGGAGCGCGTGCGGGTGCAGGTGCTCAGCAGCTTCGAGGACAAGCCAGGCACGCTGGTGGTGGACGAGGACGAAATCGTGGAACAGGCAATCGTATCCGGCATCGCCTACTCGCGGGACGAGGCGAAGATCACGCTGCGGCATGTGCCGGACCGGCCTGGCGTGGCGGCGGCCATCTTCGGCCCGCTGTCGGCGGCCAACGTCAACGTGGACATGATCGTGCAGAACGTGTCGGCCGACGGGCTGACCGACATGACCTTCACGGTGGGGCGCGCGGACCTGGCGCGCACGCAGTCGATCCTGGAGCAGAACCGGGTCGCCATCGGCTCGGCGCTGGTGCTGGCGGACCCGGACGTGGCGAAGATCAGCGTGGTGGGCGTCGGCATGCGCAGCCACGCGGGCGTCGCCAACACCATGTTCGCGACGCTGGCGGCCAAGGGGATCAACATCCAGGTCATCTCGACCAGCGAGATCAAGGTGAGCGTGCTGATCGCCGCCGAGTATACCGAGCTTGCGGTGCGCGCGTTGCACACCGCTTATGGTCTCGATGCCGGCTGACCACACGCTTCCATCGACGTCGCAGGACCGGCTGGACCGGCTGTGGGCCCGCGGCACGGCCTTTCTTGGCACGCGCCACGCCATCATGGGCGGCGCGATGAGCTGGGTCAGCGAACGGACGCTGGTGTCGGCCATCAGCAACGCGGGCGGCTTCGGCGTGATCGCCTGCGGGTCGATGCGGCCGCCGGCGCTGGCGGCCGAGATCGCGGCCACCCGCGCAATGACCGGGGCGCCGTTCGGCGTCAACCTCATCACGATGCACCCCGACCTGGACGCGCTGATCGACGTGTGCCTGCAGGCCCGGGTCGGTCACATCGTGCTGGCCGGCGGCGTGCCGAAGGGGGCGGTGGTGCACCGCGTCAAGGACGGCGGGGCGAAGGTGATCGGCTTCGCGCCGGCGCTGGCGATGGCGCAACGCATGGTCCGTTTCGGCGTCGATGCGCTGGTGATCGAGGGGTCGGAGGCCGGCGGCCACATCGGGCCGGTGTCGCTGGGCGTGCTGGCGCAGGAGATATTGCCGCACATCCATGACGTGCCGGTGTTCGTGGCCGGCGGCATCGGGCGGGGCGACGCCATCGCCGCATACCTTCGCATGGGCGCCAGCGGGGCGCAGCTGGGCACCCGCTTCGCGGCGGCCGCCGAGAGCATCGCGCACCCTCGGTTCAAGCACGCGTTCATCCATGCCCGCGCGCGGGATGCGCAGCCCAGCCTTCAGCTTGATCCGGATTTTCCGGTCATCCCGGTGCGCGCGCTGGCGAATGCCGCGACCCAGCGCTTCGCCCAGCACCAGGCCGAGACCATCCGCCAGGTCGCCGCCGGGGAGCTGACGCTGGAGGCGGCGCGGCTGGGGATCGAGCATTTCTGGGCCGGGTCGCTGCGCCGGGCGGTCATCGAGGGCGATGTCGAGAACGGCTCGCTGATGGCCGGGCAGTCGGTCGGCATGGTGGCCGGAGGTCAGTCCATCGGCGAGATCATCACCGAGCTGGTGGACCAGGCCCGCGTGGCGCTGGACCCGGACTGATGCAGGGAAGCCGCCGGCTGCTCGCCCGGCTGCGCGCGCTGATGGCGGGCGGCACGGATGATGGCCCGGCGATGCTGCAGACGCTGACCCAGCTTGTCGCTGCCGAACTGGTGGCCGAGGTGTGCACCATCTACGCGATGCGCCCCGGGGACCTGCTGGAGCTGGCGGCGACCTTCGGCCTCAATGCGGATGCGGTGGGGCGCACGCGGCTGCGGGTGGGCGAAGGGATCGTCGGGCTGGTGGCGGCCACCGGGGAGATGCAGAACCTGCCCGACGCGCAGAACCACCCCGCGTTCGCCTATCGGCCGGAAACGGGGGAGGAGCCTTATTCGTCATTGCTGGCGGTTCCGGTCCGGCGCGCCGGGCGCACGCTGGGCGTGATCGCGGTGCAGAACCGGGCGCCACGGCGGTATGCCGAGGACGAGTGCGAGGTGCTGGAAACCGTGGCGATGCTGCTGGCCGAGGTGCTGGCCGCCGCCGGCGCCAGCGACGGGGCCGAACAGGGGCTGGCGTCGAAGATGCCCCGGCGGTTCGCGGCGAACCCGATCGCGCCGGGCATCGCCATCGGGCCGGTGGTGCTGCATGGCATGGGCGCCCCGCTGCGCCACATGCTGGCCGATGACCCGGCGGCGGAGCTTTCGCGCCTGGCCGCCGCAGCCGCTTCCATGCGCCAGTCGCTGGAAGACCTGATCGAAACCCGGCTGCCCGAGGGCGACGGCCCCCGCGCCGTGCTGGAGGCGACGCGCCTCGTTGCAGCCGACGGCGGCTGGATGCGCCGGGTGCGGGAGGCGATCGGCAGCGGCCTGTCCGCCGAGGCGGCGGTGCACCGCGTGACGAACGAGGTGCGCGGGCGGATGCGGCGCATCGCCGACCCCTATTTGCGGGAGCGGCTGGCCGACCTGGAGGACCTGGCGGACCGGCTGCTGTCGGCGCTGGACGGCGGCGGCGAGACGGTGGCGGTGCCGCGCGGCGCCATCCTGATGGCAAGGCGGCTGGGCCCGGCGCAACTGCTGGAATGGCACGCGCGCGGCATCGGCGGCGTGGTGATCGAAGAGGGCAGCGGGGCCGGGCACGCGGCGATCCTGGCGCGGGCGCTGGGCCTGCCGGCGCTGGGCGGGGCGCGCGGGGCGCTGGATGCGGTAGAGGAGGGCGATTCCGCGGTGCTGGACGCCGATGACGGGCAGTTGATCCTGCGCCCGGATGGCGAGGTTCGGGCCGCCTACACCAGGGCGCTGCAGCTTCGGGAGGAGATCGAGGCCGGGTTCGCAGCCCAGCGGCACCTGCCGGCGCGGACGAAGGACGGCGTGGCGTTGAGCCTGCTGCTGAACGTGGGCCTGGGGTTCGAGGTCGAGCAGCTGGACACCACCGGGGCCGCCGGCATCGGCTTGTTCCGCACCGAGATCGCGATGCTGGCGCGTGGCACGATCGCCGACGTGGCGGAGCAGGCGGCGCTGTATGCGCGGGTGTTGGACGCGGCCGGCGACCGTCCGGTGCGGTTCCGCACGCTGGACCTGGGCGGGGACAAGCTGCTGCCGGACGCGGCCCCGCAGGAAGAAGAGAACCCGGCCATGGGGTGGCGCTCGCTGCGCATCGGGCTTGACCGCCCGGCGCTGCTGCGGCGGCAGTTGCGGGCGCTGCTGCTGGCTGCGAACGGCCGGCCGCTGTCGGTGATGTTCCCGATGGTGTCGACGGTGGCCGAGTTCCGCGCCGCACGCGCGCTGCTGCTGGCCGAGGCGCGGCGGGTGCGCCCGGAACCGGCGCGGCTGTTCGTCGGCAGCATGATCGAGGTGCCGGCGCTGCTGTTCCAGTTGCCCGAGCTGATGCAGGACGCGGATTTCGTGTCGATCGGCTCGAACGACCTGATGCAGTTCCTGTTCGCCGCCGACCGCGGCACGCCGGGGCTGGCCAACCGCTACGACCTGATCAGCGCGCCGGTGCTGGATGCGCTGTCCGCCATCGAGCAGGCGGCGCGGGCGGCGGGGGTGGAGCTGTCGGTGTGCGGCGAGCATGCGTCCCGGCCGCTGGAGGCGCTGGTGCTGGCGGCGCTGGGGATCACGACGCTGTCGATGCCGGCCGCCAGCCTGCTGCGGATCAAGGCGATGATGGCCAAGGTGGACCTGGGCGAGCTGCGCGGCCTGCTGGCCGCCCTGCGCCGCAACGACCAGGGTGCGGCCAGTCTGCGGGAGCCGGTTGCGACCTGGGCCCGCGAGCATGGGCATATCGGTTAAGGACAGCAGCGTCTTCCGCCTCTTGCCTTGGCGCGTGCGTGAGGCGGCGGATGACGCTGCGCTTTTCCGCCCTACGCTGTCTTCACCCCATCGTGGAGTTGAAGCCGCCGCCGTCCAGCAGCAGGTTCTGGCCGACGATGAAGCCGCTGCTGGCGGCGCAGAGGAAGACGCAGGCGTCGCCAAATTCGGCCGGGTCGCCGTTGCGGCCGGCGGGCAGGGTCTTGGCGCGCTCCATCAGGATCTCGTCGACGGGCTTGCCTGCTGCCTTCGCGGCGGCTTCGGCGTTGCCGCGCAGGCGGTCGGTCAGGAAGGGGCCGGGCAGCAGGCCGTTGATGGTGACGTTGTGCCGGGCCACCTGGCGGGCGAGGCCGCCGACGAAGCCCGTCAGGCCGGCCCGCGCCCCGTTGCTCATGCCCAGGGTGGCGATCGGCGACTTCACGCTGGCCGAGGTGATGTTGACGATGCGGCCGAATCCGCGGCCGATCATGCCGTCGACCACCGCCTTGATCAGCGCGATGGGCGTCAGCATGTTGGCGTCCAGCGCCTTGATCCAGTCGTCGCGTTCCCAGTCGCGGAAGTCCCCGGCGGGGGGGCCGCCGGCGTTGTTGACCAGGATGTCGGGCGCGGGGCAGGCGGCCAGGGCGGCGGCGCGCCCGGCTTCGGTCGTGATGTCGCCGGGGACGGCGGTCACGGTCACGCCGGTGGCGGCCCTGATCTCGGCGGCGGTCTGCTCCAGGGTTGCGGCGGTTCGGGCCGTGATGGTCACGTGCACGCCCTCCCGCGCGAGGGCCATCGCGCAGGCGCGGCCGAGCCCCTTGCTCGCCGCGCATACGATCGCGTGCTTGCCCTTCAATCCGGTGTCCATCGGCTACCCTCCGTTATCTTGCAGTGCAGTCCGCCAGGCGTCCGGCAGCGGCGCCGGGCGGCGCGTGGCGGCATCGACGCAGACGTGAACCATGAACCCCTCGGCCGACGCCGTGTCGCTGTCCTCGCGGAAGATCGCGACCTCGTTGCGGATCGAACTGGTCCCGAGCTTCGCGAGCCGCAGCCCGGCGGTCAAGGCATCGGGGAACGCGACCTCGCTGTGATAGCGGCAGCCGCTTTCGGCCAGCATCAGGAAATGGCTGCCGCCCTTCCACTGCAGGATGCCGCAACGGACCAGGAAGTGACAGATCGCGGTGTCGATGTAGCTATAATAATGGACGTTGTTCACGTGGCCGAACACGTCGTTGTCCATCCATCGTGTCGCGATGGGCAGGAATATCTGGTAGTCGGCGCGCAGGCCAGGGGGCGGTCGGGGCATCTGGCCGCGATCATGGACACCCGCGGACGCCGGCGCCAGTGGCGCCGGCGCGCTTCCTGTTTGTCGGGCCGCCGCTGCTGTTGTATCGCGAGGCATGAAGGTTCTGGTTCTGGGCGCCGGCGTCGTCGGGCTGACCACCGCGTGGGCGCTGACCGAGGCTGGGTGCGACGTGACCATCGTCGATCGCAACGGGCAGCCGGGCGGCGATGCCAGCCCCGGGAACGGCGCCCAGCTCAGCTACACCTTCGTGGCGCCCTTCGCGTCGCCGGAGACGTTGCGCCACCTGCCGGCGCTGCTGCTGGAGCGGGACGGGCCGACGCGGTTCCGCCCGGGGCTCGATCCGGCGTTCCTGCGCTGGGGCCTGGCGTTCCTGCGGCAGTGCACCGCTGCCGCCGTGCGGCGCACCACCGTGGCGCAGTTGGCGCTGGCGGCGCTGAGCCAGGCGGAGATGGCGCGGCTGGTCGCCGCCTTGCCGCTGGAGTTCGGGTTGCGGCAGGCGGGCAAGCTGGTGCTGTATCGGGGTGCGGACGGGTTCGCTGCGGCGCGGCGCCAGGTGGCGCGGCAGACGGGGCTGGGAGCGGAGCAGGCTGTGCTGTCGGCGCGGGAGTGCCTGGAGCTGGAACCCGGGCTGCGGATCCCGGCAGCGGCGCTGTCGGGCGGGGTGTTCACGGCCAGCGAGCAGGTGGGCGACTGCGCGGCGTTCTGCCAGGACCTGGCCGGGCACCTGCGGCGGCGGAACAGCGTTGCGTGGCGGATGGGTGCGGCGTGCACGCCGTGGGTGGCGGAGGGGCGGCTGCGCGGCGTGCGGATCGGGGATGAGGCTGTCGAGGGCGAGAACACGTTGCTTTGCCTGGGCGCCGGGGCGGCGGCCTTCGCCAAGGCGGCCGGGGTGTATCTGCCGATCGTGCCGATGAAGGGGTACAGCCTGACCTTGCAGCCGCGCACCCCGGTCAGCCACAGCGTGACGGACATGGACCGCAAGGTGGTGTTCGCGCCCTTGCCGGGGCCGTTGATCCGGGTCGCGGGGATTGCGGATTTCGTTGGCCAGGATCGCGGGCTGGACCCGGCGCGGCTGGCGACGATCACGCGGGCGGCCACCGAGGCGCTGGATGTCGATCTGGAGGCCGGCACGCGGCCCTGGGCGGGATTGCGGCCGGTGACGCCGGACAGCCGGCCGTTGATCGGACCTTCGGGTTTGCCGGGGCTATTCCTGAACACCGGGCATGGCGGGCTGGGCTGGACGCTGGCGGCTGGTAGTGCGCGGCTGGCGGTGGATTTGCTGCTGGGGCGGCCGGTTTCGGTGGAGGCGGGGGCGTTTGCGGCGGGGCGGTGAAGTAGGCGGGTTATACCAAGTCTCAGGGATCAAGACCCGTCATCGCGAGCCGCCCTTGCGGCGTGGCGATCCAGGGGCCGGGAGCGGTGCAGGTTGCCCCTGGATCGCTTCGCCAACCGGCTCGCGATGACGGCGGTGGGGAAGGTCCCATAGCCCGGGTTAAGCGTTGCGCGCCGTGCGTGCGGCCGCGACGACGCACAGGATCTCGAACAGGATCGATGCGCCGTGGAACGCTGTCAGGCCGGCGTGGTCGAAGGGGGGGCTGACCTCCACCAGGTCCGCGCCGACGACGTCGATGCCGCGCAGGCCGCGGACGATGCGCTGGGCCTCGATCATGGTCAGGCCGCCGGCTTCCGGCGTGCCGGTGCCGGGGGCCCAGACGGGGTCCAGGCTGTCGATGTCGAAGCTGAGGTAGGTGGGGCCGGCGCCCACGACGCGGCGCGCCTCCTCCACTGCCCAGCGCCAGCCGCGGTCGTGCACCTCGTCCATCGGCATCACTCGCATGCCGCTGGTCTCGCTGAACGCCCACAGGCTGCCGGCCACGGTGCTGGTGCCGCGCAGGCCGATCTGGATGACGCGCTTCGGGTCCAGCAGGCCGTCCTCCACCGCGCGGCGGAAGGGTGCGCCGTGGTGGAAGCGGGAGCCCATGTAGTCGTCGCCGGTGTCGCCGTGGGCGTCGATGTGCACCATGCCGACGGGGCCGTGGGCGGCGACGGCCTTCAGGATCGGCCAGGCGATCGAGTGGTCGCCGCCGACGGAGACCGGGGTCACGCCGGCATCGACGATCTGGTGGTAGTAGGCCTCGATCTCGGCCAGCGCGCCGGACAGCTCGTAGGGGCGCTCGATCCAGCAGTCGCCGAGGTCGCGGATCACGAGGTCGGAGAAGGGTTCCTGGCTGGTGGCGGTGCTGACCGGGCGCAGCAGGCTCGATTGATTGCGGACCTCGCGCGGGCCGTGGCGGGCGCCGGGGCGGTTGGTGACGCCGCCGTCGAAGGGCACGCCGATGAGGCCGATGTCGACGCCGCGGAGGTCTTCGGTGTGGGGCGTGCGGAAGAATGTCGGGATGCCGACGAAGCGCGGCTGCTTCTGCGGGTCGGACATGGCGGGATAGTGCTGGGCGGGCTTGAGCGTCATGGGGCGGGGTTTAGCCCAGGTGCGGATCGGATGCGACCCTGCAATGCGCGGCGCGCCCGGGCGGCGTCGCGGCCCAGCGCGATCAGGGCCGGCAGTTCGAACGGATGGGCCAGCACCGCCGCGGCGACCCGGAGGATGCCGATCCGGCCGGCGCCGTCCAGGGCGACCAGCGCCGCGTGCGGCAGGGCATGGCCGGCGGCGTCGCACACCGCCCGCAGCGCCGCGAAGGGCAGGCCATGCCGGGTCGCGGCGCGGGCGACGGCGGCGCTTTCCAGATCGACCGCGTGCGCGCCGCCGGCCCGGGCCGCCTGCTTGGCCGCAACCGTCGCCAGCACCGCGCCGCCGCCGCGCAGCACGTGGCCGGTGCAGCCCCCCAGCGCTGCATTCAGGGCCGGGTCGGTGGACCAGGTTTCGTCCCCATCGACGATCGTCGATGGGACGATGAGGTCACCGGGGCGCAGGGCCGGGTCCAGGCCGCCGGCCAGGCCGAAGCTGACGAGCGCCAGCACCTGGGGGGCCAAGGCAGCGGCGGACGTCGCGGCCCCGGCGCTGCCGCCGCCGCCGACCGTGACGGGCAGGCCCCAGCGCCGGGCCAGGCGGGCCTCCGCCTCCAGCCCGACGACGATGCCGGCCGCGGCCCGGCCCGGCAATGCGTCAGCCCTGGTCGGCGGCGATCGCGCGCTGGACGGCTGGGCGTTCGCGCATGCGCCGGCGGTGTTCGATCATCCTGGGCGCGCGGGCCGGATCGACCCCGTCCTTCTCGATCCACTGCGCGAGGGTGTACAGATAGGGGTCGCAGATCGTGTAGGCCTCGCCCATCACCCAAGGGCCTTGCAGCATGTCGCGCTCGATCGCGTCGCAGCAGGCGCCGATCGTTTCGGGCACCTTGCGCTGCATCTCGGCGATGGCGGCCGGGTCGTCGGCCCAGCGGTGGCCGCGCATGCGGTGGGCGTGGGCGACGTGGAAGGTGGAGCACATGTAGCTGTTGAAGGCCTGCACCTGGGCGAAGGCGAAAGCGTCGTCGAGCGGCGCCAGCCCGGCGGCCGGAAAGCGCTGCGCGATGTAGGCCAGGATCGCAGGCGTCTCGGTCAATATGCCGCGGTCCGTGACCAGAGCGGGGACGCGGCCCTTCGGGTTCACGGCGAGGTAATGGGCGCTGCGCTGCTCGCCCGACGCGAAATCGAGGCGGATCTGGGAGTAGACGGCGCCCGCCTCCTCCAGCGCGATGCGGCAGGCCAGGGCGGCCGTGTCGGGGGCGAAGTACAGCGTGATCACGCGGAGGGAACCGAGACGCCGATCATGTCGCCTTCGCGTACCAGGGCGGCGAGGCGGGCGGCGTCCCAGCCTTCGGTGCCCTCGGGCCGGCGGGGCAGCACCATCCAGCGGTAGTCGGCGGTGCTGTCGACGACGCGGATCTTCACCCCGGCGTCCAGCTTCGTGCCCCATTCCGCCAGCACGCCGGCCGGGTCACGGATGGCGCGGGCGCGGTAGGCCGGCGACTTGAACCAGAACGGCGGGTAGCCGAGCACGGCCCGGGGGTAGCAGCTGCACAGGGTGCAGACGACCAGGTGGTGGGTGTCGACGGTGTTCTCCAGCACGCCGAGCGGCGGCAATGCGCGCATCGGGATGCCCATCGATTCGGCGGCGGCCGAGCCGTCTGCGAGCATGGCTGCGCGGAATGCCGGGTCCGTCCAGGCGCGGGCGACCATGCGGGCGCCCTGTTCGGGGCTGGCGCGGTCGGTCGCGGCCATGCGCTCGGCGATCTCCTCGGGTGACGCGATGCCCTTCTGCGCCAGCAGCATCCGGACGGCGGCGAGCAACTGGCCGGAGGGGGCCTCGATCAGGCGGGGTGCTTCGGCGACGGTCATGCGGCTGCTCCGATCGGTTCGAGCCAGGGCTCGTAGATCTCGACCAGGACCTCGGAGCCGCCCGCATCGGGCCAAAGGGTCTTGGGTTGGAAGGCGACGTGGTAGAGGTCGAGGAGGGCCGCGGGGCGGGCGAAGGCGAGGTCTTCGGGGTTCGGGAAGCGGCCCAGATGGCGCACGACGGCGCCCTCGTGGCCGCGCAGATAGTGCGGCGTGCGGATGTGGCAGGGGCCGTGGGCCTCGGGCCAGTCGTCCTTCACGCGGACTTTCGCGCCGGGGTTCAGCATTGGGCGAGCGCCTGGCGCAGCTCGGCCTCGGTGATGACGCCCTTCGCCAGCAGGTTGCCGGCGATCGAGCGGATCCATTTCTGATAGTAGGTCATGGCCAGGTATTCCGCCTCGGGGATCGCCTCGATGCCGCGTCGCAGCTCATCGACGCCCATCACCTTCTTGGCGCCCAGGATGCCGCGGATGGCGTCCACCTCGCGGTCGAACGCGGTCAGGGTGTGCGTCGTGGTGTCGATCGGCTCGCACAGGAACTTCGTCACGCCGCCCATGTCGTGATGGGCGCGGGCCGGGTTTTCGGCGTCGTGGTCGGTCATTGGATGGCCTCGCCGGGGAAGGCGCCCCAGATGTCGGAGCGTCGCACCCAGCCACGATAGTCCTGGACCTGGGCCTGGCACCAGTCGGACGTTGCCTCGCAGGTGCGAAGGCGGAGGATGACGCCGGGCTTCAGGCGGGCGACGGGTGCGGCGTCGTCGCGGGGGTCGTGGCGCAGGGTCTGCTCGGCGCCGGTGACGACGGCGCTGCGGCGGGGGGCGAGGGTGGCCTGGTGGACCCAGCCCTTGACGCCGTCGGGGTCGCGGATCAGGCGCCAGACCTCGAACTCGCGTTCGATCAGCACGGGCAGGTCGCGGCGCTTGTAGACCCATTCGATGGGGTAGCGGGTGCCGGGGCCGGTGCGGAGGTTGACCTCGTCGGACCGCAGGGTGACGAACCGGGGCAGCGGGTTGCCGGTGTTGCTGCCCTTGGTGGGCTCGGCGGGTTTGTCCGGCTCGGGCGGTGGCGCGGGGGCAGGGGGCGGTGGCGCCGGGGGGTGATGCGGGGGCGCGGGTTTCGCTGCGGGGCGGCTGGCGGGGGCGCCGGGCTTGGCCTGCACCAGCGGGGCGCCGTGCACCGGGGTGCGGGGTGCGGGCTTCACGGCGGGTTTTGTGGCGGCGAGGGCGGGTTTTGCCGGCGGGTTCGCGGGCGGCGCGGGGGGCAGCGGTTGCGCGGCGCCCGATGTGGCCCCAAGGAGAAAGGCAAGCAGGGTCGCGCGGATGAGCGGTTGGTCCATGCGGGCATGCGTGCCAAGCGGCTGCCGCCGGGTCAAGTCATCCGGGGGGCCGACAGGGGGATCGCATCTGGCAATTTCCCGTTGCAATACCGTCAGGGCTGGGCCTCGACCCGGCCATCTCCCGTGTTGGCGGCCGCACCCCGTGTGGATGCCCGGGTCGGTGTCCACGGCTATCCAGTTCCCGCCATGGAGCTTTTCCGGGTCATCGCCGGACTTGATCCGGCGATCCACGCGGTTGAACAGCACGAGGTTTGGGCGTTTCAGGCATAGGCTTCGGTTGGCGGTCCTGGCGGAGCCGCGTGGATCGCCGGGTCAAGCCGCGGCCATGACGTAGTGTATTGTTATTACATACATATCGCAATCCGGCAGCCGTGGACTGGTGTCATTCCATAGCGAAACAGGAACGAACTTGCCACATGCGATTGGGCTGGGCGGCCGGCGTCCGATTACAGGCTGACGATCTGCCCGGCGCCCACGGCCGACAGGAAGGCCGGTATCCCCGACGCCTCGACGCCGGGCAGCAGCGACCCCGGCGCAACCGCCGCCATCCGCAGCCCGGAGTCGCAGGCCATCAGCCGCACGCCCAGCTCCTGCGCCGCCGCCCGCAGCTCATCGAGCCCGGCGACTCCGGCGTGGCGCACGTCGACGTCGCGCCCCGCATCGGCCATGCTGGACCAGTCGCGCGCCAAAGCGTGGCAGCCGGCGTTGGTGGCGAACACGATGACGGCGCGGCCCATCGCCGCGGCGCCCGCGGCCAGCATGAAGGCGTAGTGCGCGCGCTCATGCCCGGCGGAGATCAGCAGGATTCCCAGCGGGTCAGGCGGCATGGGCGGCTTCCAGCGACGTGATGCTCGGCTGCGGGCCGCACAGGGCGCATGACGGGTCCCGCCGCAGCTTCACCGTCCGGACGCGGGCGGCCAGCGCGTCCCAGATCAGCAGCCGGCCGGACAGGCCGTCGCCGATGCCCATGACCTCTTTCAGGACCTCGGTCGCCTGCAGGGCGCCCATCACGCCGGTGACGGCGCCCAATATGCCGGCCTCGCTGCAGGACGGGATCATGCCGTCGGGCGGGGGGGCCGGGTGCAGGCAGCGGTAGCAGGGGCCGTCGACGTGGGCGTGCGGCTTGAACGTCGACAACTGGCCGTCGAAGCGCAGCACGGCGGCGGAGACCAGGGTGCGGCGGGCCAGCACGCAGGCGTCGGCGACCAGGAATCGGGTGGCGAAGTTGTCGCTGCCGTCGGCGACGATGTCGTAGCGGGCGACCAGGTCCATCGCGTTGGAGGCGTCGAGCCGCAACTGGTGCGCCTCGATCTGCACATCCGGGTTGATGGCGCGGGCGGCGGCGGCGGCGGATTGCACCTTCGGCGCGCCCAGCCGGTCCATGCTGTGGGCGATCTGTCGCTGCAGGTTCGACAGCTCCACATGGTCGTCGTCGACGAGGCCGATCGTGCCGATGCCGGCGGCGGCCAGATACAGCACCAGCGGGCTGCCGAGGCCGCCGGCGCCGACCACCAGCACGCGGGCGGCGCGCAGCTTCGCCTGGCCCTGGCCGCCCACTTCCTTCAGCAGGATGTTGCGGCTGTAGCGGGTGATCTCGTCATCGGTGAAATCCAGGTCCATGTAAGGGAGATAAGACGGAACGGGCTGGATTGCGATGGTGGCTGAGGTGGCAGAAAACGGTGTGGAGACGGATGGCGCGCTGGTGCTGTTCAGCGGCGGGCAGGACAGCACGGCGTGCCTGGCCTGGGCGCTGGAGCGGTTCACCGTGGTCGAGACCCTCGGCTTCGCCTACGGCCAACGGCATGCGGTCGAGCTGGAGTGCCGGCCCGCCATCCGGGCGGCGTTGGCGCATCGGGGCGCCCTGGGGGATGACCATACGCTGGACCTGGCAGGCGCCTTCGCCGGGCTGGGCGCCACGGCGCTGACGTCCGACATGGAGATCGCGATGGGCGCGGAGGGGCTGCCGACCACCTTCGTGCCGGGGCGCAACCTGGTGTTCCTGACGATGGCGGCGGCGCTGGCGTATCGGCGCGGGCTGCGGCACATCGTGGGCGGGATGTGCGAGACGGATTTTTCCGGCTATCCGGATTGCCGGGACGACACGGTCAAGGCGATGCAGGTGGCGATCAACCTGGGGATGCAGCGGCGCTTCGTGCTGCACACCCCGCTGATGTGGCTGGACAAGGCGGCGACCTGGGCGATGGCGGAGCGGTTGGGCATCCTGGACGCCACCATCGAACTCACCCACACCTGCTATCGCGGCGACCGCACGCACCGGCATGACTGGGGCTATGGCTGCGGCGCCTGCCCGGCCTGCGCATTGCGCGCCGATGGGTTCCGCCGGTTCCGGGCCGCGGCGTGATCGGCATGCTGGAGGCGCTCGTGCAGCAGCACGGGTACTGGATCGTCGGCGTGATCATCGGGCTGGAGGCGATGGGCCTGCCGCTACCGGGGGAGAGCCTGCTGATCGCGGCGGCGATCTATGCGGCGACGACGCACCAGTTGGCGATCGAGTGGCTGGTCGGGGCGGCCGCTGTCGGCGCGATCATGGGGGACAACCTGGGCTACCTGATCGGGCACCGGCTGGGGCGTCCGGCGCTGGAGAAGTACGGGCCGCGCATCGGGCTGACGGTGCCGCGGCAGCGCCTGGGGCAGTTCCTGTTCATGAAATACGGCGGCATCGTCGTGTTCATCGGACGATTCGTGGCGTTCCTGCGGGTGTTCGCGGCCTTGCTGGCGGGGGCCAACCGGATGCGCTGGGGGCGGTTCCTGGTGTGGAACGCGCTGGGCGGCATCACGTGGACGCACCTTTATGGGATCGGCGCGTATGTGCTGGGGGACCAGGCGCACAAGCTTGCGGGCCCGTTCGGGCTGGTGATCGGCACGGTCGCGTTGGTGGCGGCCGTGGTGGTGGTGTGGTTCCTGAAGAAGAACGAGCATCGGCTGATCGCGCAGGCCGAGGCGGAGATGGCGGCCTACGAGGCGGCGGCGGAGGCCCGGAAATCGGGTCTGGCGGGCGCGCGCCTGGCGGCGAGGGACGCGGGGCAGGCCGAGTAGGGGGAGCCGCCGAAGCTCAACGGCATCGCGCTATGCCCAGCAGCGGTTCCGGGTCGATCGCCTCGGTGCCCCGCAGCACCGCGAAGAACACGTGCGTGCCGTAGGTGACGCCTGTCCGGGCGACGTGGCCCAGCGGGTCCCCGGCGTGCACGGCGCGCCTGCCCTCCGCGATCGCCGGGACGAGGTTGCCGAGGTGGGCGTACAGCGTCGTCGTGCCGTCGGGATGGGCCACATGGACGGTCACGCCGCCCAGGCCCTGCCGCTTGATGATGGCGATCGTGCCGGCGGCGGCGGCGTGGACCAGCGCGCCGGCCGGGGCCGGCAGATCGACGCCGTTGTGGAAGGCGGCAGGCGCGTGGGGGCCGACGGCGTGGCGCATGCCGAACGGGGAGGAGATGCAGGCGGGCATGACCGGGGGCATCAGGGTGGCCGCGTGCACCGCGGTGGGGGACAGCAGCAGGACAAGGGCGATCGGGCGCATCGCCGATGCTGGCGGCGGGTTGCGGGGGCGGCGATGCATCCGTATCGGCAGGCCCGTCACCGCGCCGGCAAGGCCACCGTCACCGTCCCCAACACCGAAAGTTCGCCGTCCTGGTTCTTGGCCTCCTGCGCGATGTCCACCAGGTGGCGGCCGTCCTCCTTGCGCTTGCCCGTCACCGTGCCATCGATGAACAGCATGTCGCCCTCGGGGTTGTGCCGCCTGATCTTGCTGGTGGCGCGCACCAGGAAGCCGTCATCGCCCATCCAGTTGGTGGCGTGGTGCGTCAGCCAGGAACAGCGTTCGGGGCCGTAGTCATACACGCCGGGGGCGCCGACCATCGCGGCCATCTCGGGCTCCCAGTGCACCCGCTCGGGGCAGTCGGGGATGTTGAAGCGGTTGCGGATGCCGAGGCCCGGGTGTTTGGTGAACTGCTTCCAGTTCAGCTTGTTGGCGCGGATGTACAGTCCGCCCCAGCCCTGCGCGTAGGCGATGAAGCCGGTGACAGTCATCGGGCCCTTCGCCTGGGTCGGCAGGCGGTCGCCCACGCCGACGTCGTTCCAGTAGCGGGGGGCGGCGCCGCGCACCTCTTCCGTGGAGTACAGGCGCCAGACGCGCTCCAGCTCCGCGTCGGTGTAGCGGTGCGGCGGGCGGGCCTTGACCTCGGTGTATTTGGTGCCTTCCTCGCGCGCCGCGTCGCGGTCGGTGCGGAAGCACCAGCTGTCGGCCTCGGCGATCTTGTCGCCGCCGTCGCCGTAGAAGTCCACGTGGTAGACCTGCTGGATAGCCCGGCCGGCGAACTTCGTGTCGTGCTCGATCAGGTCCTTCAGGTGGGATTCGGTGTGGATCGCCTCGTTGCGGCGGACCCACCGATGCCAGGTCCAGTCCGCCCCGGCCCACATCGCGTGCACGCCCGGCATGCCGCCGACGTAGCCGGAGATGATGCGGTTGGTGGCGAACAGGAAGCTGGGCAGCGCCACGATGCCGCCCTGCTTCGTGCCGGCGGCGTAGTCCGGGTCGCACCAGAGCGGGTTGTCGTCGCCGATGCCGTGCGCGTAGTGGCGGATGTTGTCGCGCGTGGCCTCGTGGCACCAGGGTTCCAGCGTGTCCTCGATGGGGCGGCCGATGCGGGCGCGGAGGCTATCCAGGGCGGCCTCGGTGATCTTCGGGAACAGGCGGTTCTTGGTTTCGGACATGCGGGGCGTTCCCTCAGGTTTTCTCGCGGTCGCGGAGGATCTTGCGGTTGATCTTGCCGGCGGGCGTCTTGGGCAGCGCGTCGACGAAGGCGACGGCGCGGGGGTATTCGTGCTGGCTGAGCCGGGTGCGGACGATGTCCTGCAGCTCGGCGGTGAAGGCGTCGTCGCCGGGGCGGGCGCTGACGATGAAGGCCTTGGCGATCTGGCCGCGGACCGGGTCCGGCACGGCGATGGCGGCGGCCTCGCGCACGTCGACGTGCTTCAGCAGCGCGTCCTCGATCTCGACGGCGCTCATGGTCCAGCCGGCGGAGATGATGACGTCGTCGGCGCGGCCGGCGTGCCAGAAATAGCCGTCGTCGTCGATGCGGCCGAGGTCTTTCGTGGCGATCCAGCGGTCGCGGCGCCAGATCTTCAGCTCGCCGGTTTCGTGCGGCGGGCATGGCGAGCCGTCGGGGCGCTGCACCTCCACGCGGGCGCCCGGCACCGGCTTGCCCAGGGAGGCGGGCTTGGGCGCGAAATCCTCGGCGCCGGGGTAGCTGACCAGCACGACGCCGACCTCGGTCGTGCCGTACATGCTGCAGGCCGGGACGTGGAAATGCGCGTCGATGAAGGCAAGGGTCGCCGTGTCGATGGGCTCGCCGGTGTAGGACAGCTTCGTCACCTCGAACCGGAAGTCCGCCGCGCGGCCGGTGGCGCGCATCATGCGGTAATGGGTCGATGCGGCGGACAGGGTGGTGACGCGCTGGTCCTGCAGCGCCTGCATCAGCCGCACCGGGTCGAAGCGCCCGGCGTAGGCGCCGGTGGTGACGCCGAGCGCCAGCGGGGCCAGCGTGCCGTGCCACAGGCCGTGGCCCCAGGCGGGCGATGACGGGCAGAAATAGCGGTCGCCGGGGCGGATGCCAGTGCCGTACAGCGCCGCCAGCATAACGACCACCAAAGCGCGGTGGGTGTGGCGCACCGCCTCGGGCAGCTCGCGGGTGGTGCCCGACGTGTATTGGAACATCGCCACGTCGCCGGAGGCGGTGTCGCAGGTCCAGGTGGCGGGTTGGGCGGCGAGCTCGGCCTGCAGCGCGTCGTCGGCGATGACGATGTCGAGGCCGGGGCGGGGCTCGACGGTGGACGCCTTTTCGGCGTTGGTCAGCACCAGGCGCGGGGTGCAGTCGCCGATCCGCAGGCGCACGCCGTCGGGGCCGAACAGCGTGAACAGCGGCACGGCGATGGCGCCGCGCTTCATGGCGCCGAACAGCGCGACGTAGAACGCCTCGGACGGGTCCAGCATGATCGCGACGCGGTCGCCCTTGGCCACGCCGCGGGCAACCAGCCAATGGGCGAAGCGGTTGGACTGCTCGGCCAGGTGCGCGAAGCCGAGGTCCTCGTCGCGGCCGTCGGCATGGGCGATGCGCAGGGCGGTGCGGCCGGACGGCGCGTGGCGGTCGAGGCATTCATGGCCGATGTTGAAGTGCTCGCGGTCGCCGTCGAACAGCTCCCACAGGCGCGGCGGCGCGTATTCGCGCTGCGCGTCGTCATAGCGCGTGAAGCCGGTGAGCGCGGTCATGGACGGCAGTTTCTCCCGGCGGCAGAGAAGACCGTGGCGGGCAGCGTTGTCAATAAGGCTGCTCTGTTGTATGGAGACAACATGTGGGATGACAACCTCCGGGAAGCCATCATGCCGGCGCGGCAGCCGGCCGGGTCTGCGGCGCGTGCGGTGCCGGCGGTTTCCCGCGCCATCGCCATCCTGCGGCTGCTGGGCCGGGCGCCGGCGCCGATGGGGGTGCATGCGGTGGCGCAGGCGCTGGGCCTGGTGCCGAGCACCTGCCTGCACATCCTGCGCGTGCTGGTGGATGAGGGGCTGGCGGCGTTCGACCCCGGCGCCAAGCGTTATGCCCCGGCGGCCGGGCTGCTGGTGCTGGCGCGCGGCGTGGCCGGGCCGGGCAGCTTCGGCACGTTGGCGCAGCCGGTGCTGCAGGACCTGGTGCAGCGCTTCGGCATGACCGCGATCGGGGTGGAGGCGCTGGGCCTCGACAGCATGGTCGTGGTGGCGATCGCCCATGCGGAGGCCGGGCTGCGGCTGCATGTCGACGTCGGCAGCCGCTACCCGGCGCTGATCAGCGCCACGGGCCGCTGCATCGCTGCCTTCGGCGACCACCCGCGCGCCGAGCTGGAGCGGCGGTTTCGCGTCTTGCGCTGGGACGACCCGCCGACGCTCCTGGCATGGCAGGCCGAGGTCCAGGCCACGCGGTTGGCCGGCTTCGCGGTGGACGAGGGGCGGTATATCGCGGGCGTCACGATCATCGCGGCGCCGGTGATGACGCGGCGGGGGGCGAGCCACGGGCTTGTCATCGTCGGCCTGGGCGAGCAGCTTCGGCGCGTCGGCCACGACACGGTGGGCGCTGCGCTGCGCGAGGCGGCGACGGCGCTATCCGGGCGGATGGGCGGCACGGGATAGCGCCACAAGAGCGCGGTCGGAGGGACGATTACGCATGACGACGATCTCCAGACGGACATTGCTCGGCGCGGCGCTGGCCGCCCCGCACCTGGCCTGCGCCGCGTCCCCGGTGAAGCTGGGCGCGTCGCTGTCGCTGACGGGGCGGTTCTCGGACTCGGCCAAGTACACGCAGGAAGGCTATCTGCTGTGGGTCGAGCAGGTGAACGCCGGCGGCGGGCTGGCCGGCAGCCCGGTGGAGCTGACGATCTACGACGACGAGAGCAACCCGGACACGGGGCGGGTGCTGGCGCAAAGGCTGATCGACCGCGACGGCGCGCTGGCGATCCTGGGGCCGTATTCGAGCCCGATCACCGATGCGATCGCGGTGGTGGTGGAGCGGGCGCAGGTGCCGATGCTGGGCACGATCGCGTCGGACAGCAGCATCTGGACGCGCCGCAAGCTGCGCTGGTCGTTCCAGGCCTTCGCGTCATCCGACAACGATCACCAGGGGTTCCTTGAAATCCTGAAGGACAAGGGGCGCGACCTCAAGAAGGTCGCCGTGATCTTCGAGGAGGCGCCGTTCTCGATCGCGTCCAAGGAGCAGATGATGCCGGGGCTGAAGGCGGCGGGGTTCGAGGCGGAGGCCTATGGCTACAACCCCGGCGCGCAGGACTTCCGCTCCATCATCGAGCGGATGATCAGCTTCGGCGCGCAGGCGGTTTCGATGGGCGGCTACTACCAGCCCAGCATCGCGCTGACGCGGCAGATGATCGAGCGCGGCTTCAACCCCACGGCCTACCACTTCATCCAGGCCGCGGACGGCGTGACGAAGGACGCGCTGGGCGCCAACGCGAACGGCATCTTCGGCCGATCGGCGTGGGAGGCGACGATCGAGACGCCGGCCAGCCAGGCCTTCGTCCGCGCCTACGAGGCGAAGTTCAAGCGCACGCCGGCCTATCACTCGGCGGCGGCGTATGCGACCGGCCAGACCTTCGCTGCGGCGATCAAGGCGAAGGGCGTCGACCGCACGGCGATCCGCGACTACATCGCCGGCACGCCGATCGAGACGGTGCTGGGCATGTTCAAGGTGAACGAGCGCGGCCAGCAGACCGGCTATTCCTATGTCGCGACGCAGTGGCAGGGCGGCCATTCGCTGGTGGTGGGCGCCGGGGCGAAGACGCCGGTCATCTGGCCGAAGCCGAAATGGGTTTGACCCGCTAGGCGCGCGCCGATGCTGGCGGTGCAGCTTCTGGTCAACGGGCTGGTGGTGGGCGGGCTACTGGGGCTGGTCGGACTGGGCCTGGCGCTGATCTTCGGCGTGATGCGGGTGGTGAACTTCGCGCATGGGGAGTTCATCACCTTGGGCGCGTATGTGACCTGGCTGCTGGCCGGGGTGCTGGGGCTGTCGCCGCTGCTGGGGATTCCGCTGGCCTTCGTGCTGGCGGGCGCCGTCGGGTGGCTGGTGCAGGCCGGGCTGATCTCCCGCCTGGCGGGGCGGCCGCCGCTCGATGCGCTGATGGTGACGTATGCGTTGTCGGTGATCGGGCTGGGGCTGTTCTCGATGGGGTTCGGCGGGGATTTCCGCAGTTATGCGGGCGGGCCTTCCGGCGAGCTTCGGCTGGCCGGCGTGTCGGTCGGGTTACGCAGTCTGACCGTGCTGGTGGCGTGCCTGGTGCTGGCTGGCGGCGTGATGGCGCTGCTGCGCTCGGCCAAGGTGGGGTTGGCCTTGCGGGCGCTGGCGCAGAACCGCGATGCCGCGGCGGCGTGCGGCATCGATGTGCGCCGCGCCGAGCGGGTGGCCTTCGCGCTGGCGGTGGGGCTGGCGGCGGCGGCGGGGTCATTGGTCAGCCTGATCGGCACGACGACGCCGACGGTGGGGCACGACTGGGTGCTGGACGGGTTCGTGGTGGTGGTGATCGGCGGCATGGGCAGCATCGCGGGGTCGATGATCGCGGCGGGCGCCATCGGCATGGTGCAGAGCGTGTTCGGCTACGTGCTGGACGACAGCTGGGCGCGGATCATCGTGTATGCGCTGCTCTACATGACGCTGTTGCTGCGGCCGCAGGGGCTGCTTGGCCGGCGGGAGGCGGTGTGAGGCGGATGCTTCCCGGGGCGCTCGCGACCGTCGCCGCCGCAGGCGCCGTCGCGTGCCTGCCGTGGCTGGGGGCCAGCGGGTATGTGCAGGCGGTCGCCTATTACCTGACCTACACGCTGGCGCTGGGGCAGGCGTGGAACCTGATGTCGGGCATGACCGGCTATGTGTCGTTCGCTCACGGGGCGCTGGCGGGCATCGGCGGCTATGCGACGGTGATGGCGCTGAATGCGGAGTGGCCATTCGCCGCGGCCATCGCGGTGGCGCCCGTGGCGGCGGTCGCAGCGTCTTTGGTCATCGGCGGCACCAGCCTGCGGCTGCGCGGCACCGCGTTCACCTTCGCGACGCTGTTCTTCCAGGAGCTGGTGCTGCTGGTGCTGCGGAAGCTGCCGATGACCGGCGGGCCGGGCGGGCTGGCGTTGTCGGAGATTTTGCCGGTGTGGCTGCCGCAGGTGATGATGGCGGCGCTGGCCGGGGCGGCGACAGTGCTGATGCTGGGGGTGCGGGGTTCTCGCCTGGGGGTGCGGCTGCTGGCGATCAAGGGCGACGAGACGGCGGCGGCGGCCTTGGGGATCGGCGCGAACCGGCTGAAGCTGCTGGTGTTCTGCCTGTCGGCGGCGGTGGCGGGGCTGGCCGGGTCGGTGCATGGGCTGTTCACGGCGTCGCTGTACCCGGACGTCGTGTTCTCGGTCGACGTGTCGCTGGTGGCGCTCGCGGTGCCGCTGATCGGCGGCGTGGCGACGGCGTTCGGCCCGGTGGCGGGGGCGATCCTGTATGTGGGCCTGGGCGAGATGCTGCAGTCGTTGGTCCCGGGGGCGCATCTGGTGATCGTGGGCGCCGTGCTGCTGGCGGTCATCCTGTTCATGCCGCGCGGGCTGCTGCCGTTCCTGCTGCTTCGGCGGCGGGCCGCCCCGGCGCGGCTGGCCGAGGCGGCGGGGGAATGACCGCCGTGCTGGAAGCCCATGGCCTGCACAAGCGCTTCGGCGGCGTGCATGCGCTGCGCGGCGCGGGGCTGCGTGTGGCGCACGGCGAGCTGGTGGGCCTGTTCGGGCCGAACGGCGCCGGTAAGACGACGCTGTTCAACCTGATCGCCGGCAGCTTCGCCCCCGATGCCGGCAGCATCCTGCTGGATGGGCACGAGATCGGGGCGCTGCCGGCGTGGCGGCGGGCGCGGCTGGGCGTCGCGCGCACGTTCCAGATCACCCGGCCGTTCCGCGACCTGTCGGTGCTGGAGAACGTGCTGGCGGCCCAGCCCGCCGGCGGCGCGATCAGCCACGCGGCGGCCAGGACCCTGCTGCTGCAGGTGGGCCTGGCAGCGCGCGCGGACGACCCGGCCGGGGCGCTGACGCTGGGCATGCTGAAGCGGCTGGAGGTCGCCCGCGCGCTGGCGCTGCGCCCCCGCCTGCTGCTGCTGGACGAGCCGCTGGCCGGGCTGTCGGGGCGGGAGGCGTCGGCGCTGCTGGACTTCGTCGTGACGCTGCGGCCGCAGGCGGGGATCGTCATGGTGGAGCATAACGTGCGCCAGTCGCTGCCGGTGTGCGACCGGGCGGTGGTGATGGATGCAGGCGCGATCATCGCCGAGGGGCTGCCGGAGGAGATACGGACCAACCCGGCGGTGATCCGCGCGTATCTGGGCGAGGAGGCGGCCTGATGCTCGAGCTCCGGGATTTGGGCGTGCGGTATGGGCAGGCGGTGGCGGTGTCCGCGGCCAGCCTGGTCGTGCGGCCCGGCGGCTGGGTGGCGCTGGTGGGGGCGAACGGCGCGGGCAAGACGTCGACGGTGCGGGCGGTGATGGGCCTGATCCGCCACCGCGGCGCGGTGCTGCTGGACGGCGCGGACGTGTCGGCGCTGCCGGCGTGGGAGCGGCAGCGGCTGGGCGTCGGGTATGTGCCGGAGGGGCGGCAGCTGTTCCCGGACATGAGCGTGGCCGAGAACCTGGCCGTTGGCGGCTACTCGACCGGCCCCGCGGGCCTGCGGGACGGGCTGGACTCGGCCTTCGCGATGTTCCCGCGCCTGGCGGAGCGCCGCAGCCAGGCGGCCGGCACGCTGTCGGGCGGGGAGCAGCAGATGCTGGCGCTGGCGCGCGCGCTGATGACGAAGCCGCGGCTGCTGGTCGTCGACGAGATCTCCTGGGGGCTGATGCCGTTGCTGGTCGCGCAGGTGTTCGCGACGCTGCGGACGTTGCACCAGGCCGGCCTGACCATCTTGCAAGTCGAGCAGAACACGCGCGAGGTGCTGCGCCACGCCGATACGGCGTATGTGATGGCGGCGGGCGAAGTCGTGTTCAGCGGGCCTGCCACGGCAGTTGCCGAAGACCCCAGGGTGCTGGAAAGCTATGTCGGATAAGGGAGGCGTCGATGGATGTCGCGGTGAATTCCAACCAGGACGAGTTGCGGGACCAGGTGCTGCGGCTGTGCGCGCAGTTCGACGACGCCTACTGGCTCGACCGGGACCGCGACGGCGTGTTCCCGCATGAGTTCCATCGGGCGATGGCCGACGGCGCATGGCTGGGGATCGCGATGCCCGAGGCCTATGGCGGCGCGGGGCTCGGCATCACCGAGGCTGCGGTGATGATGCAGGCGGTGGCTGAATCGGGTGCGGCGATGAGCGGGGCGTCGGCGATCCACATGAACATCTTTGGCCTGAACCCCGTCGTGGTGTTCGGGACCGAGGCGCAGAAGCGCCGCATGCTGCCGCCGCTGATCGCGGGCGCGGACAAGGCGTGCTTCGCGGTGACGGAGCCGGACGCCGGGCTGAATACGATCGAGCTGAAGACCAAGGCGGTGCGGGACGGCGACGACTACGTCGTGCACGGCACGAAGATCTGGATCTCGACCGCGCAGGTGGCCAACAAGATCCTGCTGCTGGCCCGCACCACGCCGCTGGACCAGGTTAAGAAGCGGACGGGCGGCCTGAGCCTGTTCTACACCGACTTCGACCGCAGCAAGGTGGAGGTGCGCGAAATCCCCAAGATGGGGCGGCACGCGGTCGACTCGAACATGTTGTTCTTCGACGGCATGCGCATCCCGGCGGCCGACCGGATCGGCGACGAGGGCGACGGGTTCCGCGCCATCCTGCACGGCATCAACCCGGAGCGGATATTGCTGGGGGCCGAGGCCGTCGGCATCGGCCGCGCCGCACTGGCGCGGGCGGCGCGCTATGCGCGGGAGCGTATCGTGTTCGGCCGCCCGATCGGGCAGAACCAGGGCATCGCGCACCCGCTGGCCAAGTCCTGGGCGGAACTGGAGGCGGCGAACCTGATGGTGATGAAGGCGGCGAACCTGTACGACCAGGGCAAGGACTGCGGCGCGGAGTCCAACGCGGCGAAGTATCTGGCCGCCGAAGCCGGGTTCCACGCCTGCGAGGCCGCGGTGATGACGCATGGCGGCATGGGCTACGCCAAGGAATACCATGTGGAGCGCTATCTGCGCGAAGTGCTGATCACCCGGATCGCCCCGGTCAGCCCGCACATGATCCTGAACTACATCGCCGAGCGGGTGCTCGGGCTGCCGCGGTCGTACTGAGATGACCTGGCAGCCGCTGGCCGGCGTGCGGGTGCTGGATTTCTCGCCGCTGCTGCCCGGCCCCTTCGCGACGCTGGCGCTGGCGGACCTGGGCGCGGACGTCGTGAAGGTGGAGCCGCCGGGGGGCGATTTCGCGCGGGGCATGCCGTCGTCGTTGTTCCGCATGGCCAACCGCAACAAGCGCAGCATCGTGCTGGATTTGAAGCGGCCCGAGGCGGCCGGGATCGTGCGGCGGCTGGCGCTGTGGGCCGACGTCGCGATGGAGGCGTTCCGGCCCGGCGTCGCGGACCGGATCGGCATCGGCGCATCGGCGCTGCGGGCGATCAACCCGCGGCTGATCTATTGCTCGCTGTCGGGCTATGGCCAGACGGGGCCCGACCGGCTGCTGCCGGGGCATGACCTGAACTATTTGTGCGCGTCGGGCGCGATGGCGCTGCCGGGGCATTGGCGGGAGGCGCCGCGGCGGTCATCGATTCCGGTGGCGGACCTGGCGGGCGGCGCCTATGCGGCCATCGCGATCCTGGCGGCGTTGCTGGAGCGGGGGCGAACGGGCGAGGGGCGCAGCCTGGACCTGAGCCTGGCGGAAGCGGCGATGTCATGCACGGCGATCCGGCATGGGCTGGATCTCGACGGGTCGTCGCGGGAGCATCTGTGGCCGACGAACGACCTGTTCGACACGGCGGACGGCGCGATCGCGCTGGGCATCGTCGAGGAGCATTTCTGGACCAATTTCGTCGCGGCGGCGGGCGACCTGGCGCCGGACCTGGCGGACCCGCGCTATGCCACGGAACCGCAGCGCCGGGCCGTGGGCGATGAATTGTCGGAGCGTTTGCACGAGGTGATGCGGCGGCTGGACACGGCAACCTGGATGGCGCGCTTCGCGCGGCACGACGTGCCGGCGCAGCCGATGCTGACGCCATACGCCGCCAGCCGAACGCCGCAGGTGCAGGCCCGCGAGATGGTCATGGAGCACGGGGGGGAGCGGCATATCCCGTTCCCGGTCTGGGCGGACGGGGCGCGGGGGGCAGCGCTGCACCACACGGCGCCCGAGGCCGGCGCCCATACGGACGAAGTGCTGACGGCGCTGGGCTTCGGGCCGGACGAAGCCGCCGCGTTCCGGCAGTCGGGCGCGCTGGGGGGCGCCACGCCATGAGCGGACCGCTGACGGGGTTGCGGGTGGTGGACATGACGATGAACGTCATGGGGCCGTATGCCGCGCAGGTGCTGGGCGACATGGGCGCGGACGTGTGCAAGGTGGAGCCGCCGGAGGGCGACACGCTGCGGGGCGTCGGTCCGTCGCGCAGCAAGGGGATGGGGCCGTATTTCCTGCACCTCAACCGCAACAAGCGCAGCCTGGCGCTGGACCTGAAGCGGCCGGGCGCGGACGCGGTGCTACGCCGGGTCATGGGGCAGGCGGACGTGCTGCTGACCAGCTTTCGCCCGCAGGCGATGGCGCGGCTGGGCGCGGACTACGCCAGCGTGCGGGCGTACAACCCGCGGATCGTCTACTGCGCGGCGTTCGGGTTCGGGCAGCGCGGCCCTTATGCGGACCTGCCGGCCTATGACGACCTGATCCAGACCGCGATCGGGCTGCCGGTGCTGCAGGCCCGCGGCGTGGACGAGCCGACCTTCGTGGCGACCGCCATCGTCGACCGCACCATCGGCCTGATGGCGGCCAGCGCGGTGGGCATGGCGCTGTATCACCGCGAACGCACCGGCGAGGGCCAGAGCATCGAGGTGCCGATGTTCGAGGGCATGGCCGAGTTCGTCATGGGCGACCACCTGTACGGCATGACGTTCGAGCCGCCGATGGGCAAGGCCGGCTATGTCCGCATGATGGACCCCAACCGCAAGCCGTACAAGACCGTCGACGGCCACATCGGCGTGCTGATCTACAACGACAAGCACTGGAACCGCTTCTTCAACGGCATCGGCCGCGAGGACCTGGCCGCCGACCCCCGCTTCACCAGCATGTACGGGCGGACGCAGAACATCGGCTTCCTGTATGCGTTCCTGGTCGAGACCTTCGCCACCCGGACGACGGCGGAGTGGCAGGGGCTGCTGAAGCGACTGGATATCCCGGCGATGCGGCTGAACACGCCGGAGGAGCTGCTGACCGACCCGCACATGCTGGCCGTCGAGTTCTTCAAGCTGACCGAACACCCGTCCGAGGGGCCGATCCGGGTGATGGGCATCCCGCAGACATGGAGCGCCACGCAGCCGGTGATCGCGCATCACGCGCCGCGGATCGGCGAGCATACGCGGGTGCTGCTGGGCGAGTATGGGTTCGGCGGCGCGGAGATCGAGGCGCTGGTGGCGGATGGGGTGGCGGTGGTGGCGTAGGGCGGAAAAGCGCAGCGTCATCCGCCATGCCCG
>JAYUCA010000269.1:0-7972 GCA_043740535.1 Rhodospirillales bacterium
ATCGCTTCAGGTAGACGAAGCGATCAAGCTCTAGCTTGTTGATTAAGAACGCGGAACCTCGTTTCAGGTCCAAGCAACCTGAAACGATACCGCTCTAGCTTGTTGATTAAGAACGCGGAACCTCGTTTCAGGTCCAAGCAACCTGAAACGATACCGCTCTAGCCACCGTATTGTTGCAAGGGGGGCGGAATGCCTGCTCGTCGCAAGGGGGGGCGGGCCTGTCAAGACATCTGCGATGGCATGGCAACGGCGAGGGAGGAAGCAGGGCGTGCTAGAGCATGATCGCTTCAGGTAGATGAAGCGATCATGCTCTAGGTTGTTGATTAAGAACGCGGAACCTCGTGTCAGGTCCAAGCAACCTGAAACGATACCGCTCTAAACGCTCGCCGGCACCCCGGCATCGATCAACGCCGCCGCCTGCCGCGCCGCCACCGTTGCCGTGTCGAAGTCGTCGATCAGCTCGTGAAACATGCGGAACCAGTTCTGCTCCGCCCGCAGCCGCAGGAAGACGCTGCCCAGGCCCAGCGCCGAGCGGTCCATCAGTACGAATTCGCGCGGCGGCCGAACGCCGCCGTGCTCGCGGAGGCCGGCGTGGACCTTTTCGGCGACGCTGCGGCCGTAGCTGGGGTCGCCGTTCTCCTGGATCTTCCGCACGCGGTCCTGCAGCAGCGGCTCGTAGACGAATGCGGCCCATTGGTTCAGCACGCCCATCTGCTCTTTGGTCAGGGCCTGGAAGCCCCAGCCTTCATAGGCGTGCCGGGCCTTGGCGTCATCGCCGTCGCGGATGGCCTCGTACAGGTCGATCACGCCGCGCACGAAGGTGGGCGGGAAGACGCGGATGGCGCCGAAGTCCAGCAGATTGATGCCGTTGTCGGCGCGCACCTGGTAGTTGCCGAGGTGGGGGTCGCCGTGGATCACGCCGTAGCGGTAGAACGGCACATACCACGCCTGGAACATCGCGCGGGCGATGCCGTTGCGGACCTCCAGCGGCGGCTCCTCGTCGATGCGCCGCTGCATCGGCATGCCGTCGAGCCAGGTCATCGTCAGCAGGCGCTTCGTCGTGAACTCCGGGATCGCCTGCGGCACGCTGACCAGCGGCTGGTCGTGCAGCATCATCTCGTACAGCTTCATCTGCGCGGCCTCGCGCTCGTAGTCCAGCTCCTCCCGCAGGCGCTCGGCGATCTCGGTGTAGATGTCGTCGCCCTCGATCGTGCTGTCGATGCGCTTGTAGACGCTCATCGCGATCTTCAGCTGCCGCAGGTCGGCATCGACGGTGCTAGGCATGTCCGGATACTGCAGCTTGCAGGCCACGTCCGTGCCGTCCAGCAGGGTGGCGCGGTGCACCTGGCCCAGGCTGGCCGCGGCACTCGCCACCTGGCCGAACTCCCGGAACCGCGCCTGCCAGTCGGCCCCCAATTCCCCCGACATGCGCCGGCGCACGAAGCTCCAGCCCATCGACGGCGCATTGGCCTGCAACTGCGCCAGCTCGGTGGCGTACTCTTCCGGCAGCACGTCGGGGATCGTCGACAGGATCTGCGCCACCTTCATCAGCGGCCCCTTCAGCCCGCCCAGCACCGCCTTCAGGTTCTCCGCATGCGCCGCCTTGTCCGTCTTGATGCCGAACACCTTGTTCCCAGCGACCCGTGCGGCGATCCCGCCCACCGCGCCCGACGTGCGGGCAAAGCGCTTCAGCTCGCCGAACAGGTTGGACCCGCCCTCTGCCATCAGGCGCGCTCCAACTCGTCGATGAACCCCGAGATCACATCGAGCCCACGCCGC
This sequence comes from Rhodospirillales bacterium, assembly GCA_043740535.1. GTDB lineage: Bacteria > Pseudomonadota > Alphaproteobacteria > Acetobacterales > Acetobacteraceae > JBBROS01. The sequence continues at coordinate 1,780 of JAYUCA010000269.1, forward strand.
CAGAATGCCGGGTCCGAGGCATCGAGCCCGAACGGCGCCAGCAGCTCCTTATGCCGCTTCGTGCCGCCGGCCTTCAGCATATCCAAATACTTCTGCTCGAAGCCGGGGTGACCTTCCTGGAACACGCTGTACAGCGCATTCACCAGGCAGTCCCCGAATGCATAGGCATAAACGTAGAACGGGCTATGGATGAAGTGCGGGATGTACGCCCAGTACACCTTGTAGTCCTCGGTGAAGTGGAACGCCGGGCCCAGGCTTTCCGTCTGGATCTCCATCCAGATCTCGCCGATTCGCTCGGCCAGGATTTCGCCGCCGCGCCGCTCGTCGTGCAGCCGCGTCTCGAACTGGTAGAACGCGACCTGGCGCACCACCGTGTTCAGCATGTCCTCCACCTTGTTGGCCAGCATGATGCGCCGTCGCGCCGGGTCCGTCTCGGCGTCCAGGAGTGCCCGGAAGGTCATCATCTCGCCGAACACGCTTGCCGTCTCGGCCAGGGTCAGCGGCGTGCCGCTCATCAGGTAGCCCTGGCCGCCCGCCATGATCTGGTGCACGCCATGCCCCAGCTCATGCGCCAGCGTCATCACGTCCCGCGTCTTGCCGTGGTAGTTGACCAGCAGGTACGGGTGCACCGACGGCACCGTCGGATGCGCGAACGCCCCGCCCGACTTGCCCGGCCGCAGCCCGGCGTCGATCCACGCATTGTCGAAGAAGCGCTTGCCCACCGCCGCCAGCTCCGGCGAGAACCCGCCATACGCCTTCAGCACCCGGTCCCGCGCCTCGTCCCAGGGGATCGTGCCGTCCAGGTCGTCCGGCAGCGGCGCGTTGCGGTCCCAGTGCTCCAGCTTCTCCAGCCCCAGCCACTTCGCCTTCAGCGCGTAATACCGGTGCGACAGCCGCGCGTAATCGCCGGTCACCGCCGTCACCAGCGCGTCGACGACCTCGTCCTCGACCATGTTGGACCGGTTGCGATAGCTGGTCGGGCGCGTGTAGCTGCGCCACGTGTCGACGATCTCCTTGTCCTTGGCCAGCGTGTTGGTGATCAGGCTGAACAGCCGGGCGTTCTCGGCGAACGCCGCGGAAATCCCCGCCGCCGCATCGGCGCGCGAACCCCTGTCCCGGTCTGACAGTTTGTTCAAGGCCGATGAAACAGTGAGCTTCTCGTCCCGCACCGTCACCTGCAGCCCGGCGATGGTCTCGTCGAACAGGCGGCTCCATGCGCTGCGCCCGGTCACCTCTTTCTCGTGCAGCAGCTTCTCGACCTCGTCGCTCAACTGATGCGGGCGGAATACCAGCAGGTCGCGCAGCCAGGGCCGCCAGCGGGCCAGCGCCGGGTCCTGCAGCTTGGTCTCCAGCACCGCCGCGTCCAGCCGGTTCAGCTCCAGCGTGAAGAACAGCATGTGGCTGCTGATCGCGGTCACCCGCTCGCTGACCGACTGGTAGAACTGGCCGGTCACCGGGTCCGTGCTGTCGCTGCTGAAGCGGAGCTGGGCGTAGGACATCAGCCGTCCCTGGATCTCCTCGATGCGCTGGTATTCGGCCAGCACCTGCGCCAGCGCGGCCCCGTCCATCGCGGCCAGCCTGCCGGCGTGGGCTGCCTCGAAGGCGCGGGCGGCACGGTCGGCCTCGGTGAAATCCGCCTCGATCTCGGGCGATTGCGGGCCGGGGTAGAGGTCCGACAGGTCCCAGCTCGGGAGCGCATCGGAAGCGGTGCCGGAAGCGGAGGCGGAAGCGGAGAGCATCTGGTGCCGGTCCTGTCGTGCTGGTAGGTGCATGAGGCTAAAGGTGGGGCGCTGGGCATCAAGGGCAAGCGGTCCACGGCGCACGGCGGGATGCGGGGGTGACGGACGTGCAGCGGCAGACCGAGTGGCCGAACCTGGCTGCCATGATGTTCGGCCTGGCCCGGCGCCGCGGGCCGCGCCCCATGTTGCGCCATTTCCACGACGGCGCCTGGCGCGGCATCACCTGGGCGGAGTTCGCCCGCCGCGCCGCCTCCGTCGCCCGCGGCCTGCGCGCGGCGGGCGTGCAGCCCGGCGACCGCGTGCTGCTGGTCAGCGAAGGCCGCCCCGAGGCGCCAATCATCGAAACCGCCCTGATGGCAATCCGCGCCATCCCGGTGCCGGGCTACACGACCAACACGCCGGAGGACCACGCGCACCTGCTGCTGGACAGCGGGGCCCGGGTCGCCATCGCCTCCAGCCTGGTGCTCGCCGACCGCATCCTGGCCGGCGCCGCCCATGTCGGCGGGCTGGACCTGCTGCTGTGCATGGAACCGGGCCGGGGCACGCCGTTCGGCCCGCTGCAGGACGATCCGGCGCCGCCAGACGACATCGAGGCCGAGGCCGCCACCATCGCCCCCGGCGCGCTGGCCTGTCTGATCTACACCAGCGGAACCTCCGGCCTGCCGCGCGGCGTGATGCTGCCGCACCGCGCCATCCTGTCGAACATCGCCGGCATCCGCGACCTCGCGCGGCCGCTACAGCTCGAAACCAGCGTCTATCTGTCTTATCTGCCCCTGTCGCACAGCTACGAGCACACGGTCGGCCTGTTCATCATCCCGGCCTTCGGCGGCGAGCTGGTGTTCGGCCGCGGCGTCGAGCACCTGGCCGCCGACCTGCTGACCGTCCGCCCGACCATCCTGACGGTCGTCCCCCGCATCCTGGAGGTGATCCGCACCCGCATCCTGCTGCAACTGACCCGCGAGAAACCCTGGAAGCGCCGCCTGTTCGAACAGGCGCTGGCCGGCGGTCTGCGCCGCATCGACGGCCGCAGAAGGCTGCTGGACCGCATCGCCGACCCCCTGCTGGACGCGCTGGTGCGCCGGACGGTGCTGGCCCGCTTCGGCGGCCGCCTGGTCGCGCTGGTGTCCGGCGGCGCGCGGCTGGATCCCGAGGTCGGGCGGTTCTACCAGGCGCTGGGCGTGCCCGTGCTGCAAGGCTACGGCCAGACCGAGGCCGGGCCGGTCATCAGCGTCAACCCGCCCCGCCGCGCCCGCGTCGCCACGGTGGGCAGGCTGCTGTCCGGCGTCGAGATGCGGATCGCCGAGGACGGCGAGCTGCTGGTGCGCGGCAACCTGGTGATGGACGGCTACTGGAACCAGCCCTCGGCCACGGCATCGGCGCTGCAGGACGGCTGGCTGCACACGGGCGACGTGGGCGTGTTCGACGCCGACGGCTACCTAACGATCACGGACCGCAAGAAGGACATCATCGTGCTCTCCGGCGGCGAGAACGTCAGCCCGGCCCGCATCGAAGGCCTGCTGATGGCCGAACCCGAGGTGCTGCAGGCCGTGGTGTTCGGCGACGGCCAGACCGGCCTGTCGGGCCTGATCGTGCCGGCCGACGGACAGGACGCCCGCACGGTCGCCGCCGCCGTGGCCCGCGTGAACCAGCGCCTGGCAGTGCCGGAACGCATCCGCCGCCACGCCCTGGCGGCCCCCTTCACGATCGAGAACGGCCTGCTGACGCCCAGCCAGAAGATCAAACGGGCGGCGGTGCTGCGGGCGCATCGTGGGGCGGTGGCGCCGTAGGACAGGTCATCGATCTGCCGCCGCAGACCGTTGCAGAACGACGTAGCCGCCGTGATGGCGGAGGATCGCGACCTCCGCGGGCGCCGCGTTGATCTTCAACAGCCGCAGCCGGTCGCCGTCGGTTTGGCCGTCCATCGGGCCGACGTGCTCCGCCCAACCCAGCACGGGGCATCCCGGCCTCGATGCGTCCGAAAATCCGGTGGCGGGCGACCGGGCGCTGACGAAGACGCCCCGGGGCGCATGCGCGACGAACCCGAACGACAGCGCCGCCAGATCGTCGTCCATCCCGGCCGGGCTGTTCACATGCACCGACGCATCGGGGCAACCGGCCAACAGCGGCGCGACCGTCGGCGCACCCCGCCAGACCAGCTTCTGCGACATGGACGCCTGCGCCTGCAGGAACCCGCCCGCATCCGCCAGCACAAGGAACACGGCGGCGCCGATGCCGACGGCAAGGCGGGCCGGCCGGGGCCGCGCTTGGCCCGCAGCCCACGCCGCCCTGGCCCAGAAGGACAGGAAGACAATGATCACCGGCGTCCCGATGATCCAGTACCGCGCGGAAATGATCGGCGTTTTCAGGGATATGGCGATCGGGATGAGGAAGAACAAAGCCAGGCAGACGCACAACACGATCGACATCTCCCTGGTCGGCCTGACGAACAGGGATGCGGCCAGGAGCGCCGCGAACACCGCAACGATGGCCACGAAACCATAGGCCGTCGACTGATACCGCAGGAGAACGTCGCCGATCGACGACACCGAGAACGTGAGCCAAAGCACATTCACCGCCGCATGCATGCCGAACCACAGGTACCATGCCACCAGGGTCGATCCGGACGACAGGCCGAGCGCCAAGCCTGCGCGGCAGAGCCGCCAACGCCGGCGCCTCCAGGACGCCACCATGAGCCCCGCAGCCAGGCAGCAGCAGAACAGGCCGGCATAGACATGGCAAAGCGCAGCAAGACACCCCACCGCGGCGAAGCCCCACCAGCTTGCACGCCGGCCCTCGTCCTCCACCGCCACCGCGCCAAGCCACGACGCGACGAACACCAGCATCAGCGCCATCAGATAGCTGCGCCCCTCCGGCATGTAACGCAGCACCGGTCCGCTGAAGACCAGCGCCACGCAGACGACGGCGGCGAACCGCTGCAAACCCGCCGGTCTTGCGCTCATCAGCACCGCAAACACGCCGATCAGCACGGCCAGGCCGTTCGTGATGAGGATCGAGGACCGCGGCTCGACCGGCAATTGCCGCACGATGAACAGCGCGATCGGGTAGAGCGGCGGGTTCGAATCCGCCAGGATGCGGTGCAGGGCCGAAGCGAAGGCCTGCTGCGGATCAGACTGCCAAAGCGAGAACAGCTCGTCTGCCGACCACCCGTTGCCACGCAGCAACACGTCGATCTCGAACCACAGGGCGCCCGCCCCGGCCAGCGCGGCCAGCAGCCAAACGGCCGCGAAGTCCCAGGCCTGGACCTGGGACCCGCGTCGCTGGCGGCGAACCTTCAGGCAGCCGCCAGGTAGTCCATCGCCGCATCCACGCCGCCCCGCCCGTGCGGGATGTTGTTGATACGCAGGCTCATCTCCACGGCGCCCAGCGTCCCCAGGATCATCGGCTCGTTCAGGTCGCCCAGGTGGCCGATGCGGAACACCTTGCCGCCCAGCGGGCCGAGCCCGCCGCCGACCGACACGTTGAACTTGTCCAGCGCCGTCTTGCGCACCGCGTCGGCGCTGTGGCCCTCGGGCATCATCACCGCCGTCACGCTGTCGGACAGCCGGGCCGGGTCCAGGCAATACAGCTGCGGCCCGGCGTTGCCGGACCACGCCCGCACGGCGCGGCGCGTCGCCTCGGCCAGCCGGTGATGCCGCGCCACCACCTGGTCCAGCCCCTCCAGCTCGATCAGGCGCAGGCTTTCCTGCAGCCCGTAGAACTGGCCGACGGGAATCGTGCCGACGAAGCTGCGGTGCGAGCGCTTCACCATCTCGGACCAGTTGAAGTAGTATTTCGGCAACGTCGCCGCGGCATGCGCCTTCATGCCCTTGGCCGAAACCGCGGTGAAGCTGAACCCGGTCGGCAGCATCAGCCCCTTCTGGCTGCCGCCGACCACGCCGTCGATGCCCCACTCGTCCATGCGGAACTCGATCGACCCCAGCGATGAGATGGTGTCCACCAGCAGCAGCGCGCCATGCCCGGCCGCGTCGATGGCCTTGCGGATCAGAGGAATCGGCGTCGCCATGCCGGTCGCAGTCTCGTTATGGACCGCCAGCACCGCCTTGATGGCGCCCGCCGTGTCCGCCTTCAGCGCCGCCTCGACGGCTGCCGGGTCGATGCCGCGGCGCCAGTCGGCCTTCACGACCTGCGGCACAAGGCCATAGCTTGTGGCCATGTCGGCCCAGCCCTCGCTGAAATAACCGCTTTCCAGCACCAGCACCGTGTCGCCGGGGGAGAGGAGGTTCACCAGCGTCGCCTCCCACGAGCCATGGCCCGAGGCGGTGTAGAAGAACAGCTCGCCCGTGGTCCGCAGCACGCGCTTCAGCCCGCCGACGGCCAGGTTGTAGACCTCGACGACGTCACGCCCCTCACCTACACCTGTATTCGCACGCAATCGATCCAAAGCCAGTTGCATATGTTTGATTGAGCTTCCCGGAATATTCTTGCAGACCAAC
>JAYUCA010000270.1:0-1544 GCA_043740535.1 Rhodospirillales bacterium
GGCGTTGTTGACCAGGATCTCGATCGGTCCGTCGGCGAGCACGCGCGCCAGCGCGGTCCCGGTCGCATCTTGGTCGGTCACGTCGAAAACCGTGACGGCGGCGGAACCGCCCAACGCCACAATTTCCTCGGCCACCGCCTGCGCCCGCGCGGCACCTGCATTGGCGTGGACATACACATGATACCCGGCCGCGGCCAAACGGCGGCAGATCGCGGCACCCAGCGCCCCGCTGCCGCCGGTTACCAGGGCACGCCTCATGGCGATATTTCCAGCACTACGGCGGCGCGGCCGGATAGCAATTTCCGGCCGGCGCAACTCAGCACAAAGCGGTAAATCACCCGCCCGGATTCAGCGAAAAGCTGTTCCGCTTCGATCTCCAGATCGTCGCTCAACAGATCCAGCCGCTCAACGTCGCACGTAATTTCGCGCAGGCTGGCCAGGTAGCCGCTGGTGGGCGCTGTTTTCTTTATTCCGCAGAGCGCGCCATGCACCGCCATCGCCTGGGCGGCATATTCCACGCCACAAATTGCTTCGATCCGTCCGTCCCGCAGCAATGGATTGCCGGCCCGGCGATGGGAGGAACTGCGGCAGAGGATATGCGAGGCATCCCAGCTTACCACCTCGTCGAGCAGGCACATCGCCCCGTCATGCGGGATAAGGGCGGCGATTTCCGCCGGACCGATCATGGCATCCCCACGTCGATCGTCACGACGGCGCCGTCGATCCCTTCAATGGCAACATTACCTCCGCCGCCGCTCGCGATGGCAAGCAGCAGCGGCAGGCTGCGCGCGGCCGGATTATTCAGCCGCAGGGCTTCCAGGCCGCTATCCGCCAGCACCGTGCCATACGCGCCGTGGGACAGCCGGATGCTAAGCTCGGCCAATGAGCCTGCCGTTCGCTGCGGCGTCAGCACCAGGGCGACGCCAAAGCTTGCTCCGATCCCGCGCACCGCGTGCAACGGCTCGGGATACGACAGATCATAGGCGATCAAGGTTACGGCACGGTTCTCAACGATCGTCTGCGCCGCCGCATCCAGCAGGCCAATGGCGAAACTGCCGTCAAAACCGCACAGGCTGGTGCTCGGGGCGGTGGCGGCACAGGCCAGCGCCCAATAGCCGGACGGCGCGTTATGCACCGAATTGTGGAACCGGGTCGGTGACACCTCCCGCTGATCGGCGGCCAACACGGCGAGGATGGCGTCTATGGTATCGCCGTCGCTGCCCGACGAGGTGAACACTGTGGCCATGTTGGCGGCATCGCACCCAGCATGCGTTAACGCTTCCAGGCCGGTTGCGATTGCCAGCTTGACGACTGCGCCTGTGCGCCGCCGCTCCGCCGCCGGCAGCCGCACCACTTGTGGCAACGGGAATTCAACCGGCTGGAACGGCACCTCGCCACACAGCACTGGCCGGGAGGCGGGCCAGCCGGCCAGCCCAGGGCCGAGCAGGCCGATGCCCGCAACGAATACCCGCATCATCCACCCACACCCAGAACCAGGCTGCAATTGCTACCGCCGAAGCCGAACGAATTGCTCATCACCCGCC
>JAYUCA010000271.1:0-4999 GCA_043740535.1 Rhodospirillales bacterium
GACCGCGCCGACGTTCGACGACTTCGTCATGATCTGGGTCAGGTTCCAGTCCACGGTCCCGCGGTCGTGGGATTCGTGTGGCGATCCAGGGGCCGAGAGCGGTGCATGCGGCCAATGGATCGCGTCGCCAAGCGGCTCGCGATGACGGCGTTGTTAGAGCCCTGGCATTACGGCACTACCCCGACCACACCACGCCGACGGCTGTCGCAGGCTCAACACACCGTAGGCGCCGCCCGCCCCAGCCGGAACAACGGCCGCATCTGCACCCCGATCCAGCTCCCGCCCAATGCCAGCACCATCCACGCCCACCCCGACAAATTCCCCGCGGCAATGGCGGAGAAATACGCGCCGATGTTGCACCCGTTCGACAGGCGCGCGCCGTATCCCATTGCGATCCCACCCAGCAGCGCCCCGGCCCAGGCCCGCGTCCCGCCACCCAGGCTCGGCCGGAACACCCCGGCCCACGCCGCCGCCAGCGCCGCGCCGATCAGGATCGCCGCATCCATCACCGACGTCGCGTCCAGCAGCACCGTCCGGTCCAGTTGCGCCGAGAACCCCGGCCGCTGCCAATACGCCCATTGATGCGCGTCCCACCCCAGCGCCGTCGCCCACTGGCTGCCCCACAACGCGAATGCCGACGTCTCGCCCCAGGGCTTGCCCGACAGCACCAGGACGACGGCGTTCAGCACCGCCAGCGCCACACCGCCCCAGACCAGCGCCGGCACCCCGCGTGAGGCCGGGCTGAACCGCCGTGCCGCCAGGAACAGCGCCAGCAATGCGCCCAGCTGCAACGCCGCCGCCGGGCCGAAGCCCAGCAACCCCTGCGCCGTGGCCGCCGGCAGCGCGGGCAATGACCACCAGAACCCCATGTGCGCCGCGCCCAAGGCCGAGCCCACGACGAACCCCAGCAGCGTGCCGATCAGCTTGCCATTGCCGCCGCCCAGCGCGAACAACGTGCCCGACGCGCAGCCGCCGCCCACCTGCATGCCCGCGCCGAACAGCAGGGCGCCGACCGCAAAGCCGACGCCCACCGGCGTGCTGCCGCCGGTCATGGCCACCCCGAACACCTGGCCGGCCGCCAGCAGCGGGAACATCAGCGCCGTCGCCACCGCCAGCATCACGGCGTGCGCCTGGAACCCCGACGCATCCCCCCGCTCGATCAGCGCCCGGAAGGCCCCGGCGAACCCGAACGTCGTCCGCAACAATACCGCCCCGATGCCCACGCCCGCCAACGCCAGCGCCGGCATCCGCCATGACGTTCCCGGCTGCAGCGCCACGGCCGCCAGCAGCAGCGCCAATGCTGCCAATCCGGCGCCCAGCACCAGACGGTTCAGATCGAAGCGGCGTACAGCAGCCGACGTCGCGACAGCGCCAGACATGGCAAGTCCCCGGATATGAAAACGAGTTGCCTATAAGGTCCACCCCGCCGCAGGGCACAACCGGCGCGCCGCAGATAAGACCGTGGCTTTCGCCCCGCGCACATATGGCAGAACGATCTCCTCCCCGGCTCGGAACGCTCAGAAGATCTCTCTCCGCGCGACACCCCTGATACGATCAGGACGTTCCGTATATCGGAATGAAACCCCCGTCGCATGGAGGCGCGATCACGCTCTACGCAAGAACGAGATCATCCCGGTGCACGATCTCGTCGCGTCCGCGCCAGCCCAGGATCGCCTCGATCTCCTCGGACCGGTGCCCGGCGATCCGGGCAGCGTCCGCGCTGGCGTAGGCGGACAGGCCGCGGGCCAGCACGGCCCCGGCGGCGGTCTGGATCAACACCGCGTCGCCACGTTCGAACTCGCCTTCGACGGCGCGCACCCCGGCGGGCAGCAACGATCGGCCGGCGGCCAGCGCCTTCGCGGCGCCGGCGTCCACCACCAGGCGTCCGGCCGGCTGCAGACTGCCGCCGATCCAGCGCTTGCGGGCGCTGCGGCCATCGACGGCCGGCAGGAACCAGGTGCAGCGGGCGCCCCGTTCAAGGGCGCGCAGCGGGCGATCGACGTGGCCGACGGCGATGGCCATCGCGCAGCCGGCCTGGGTCGCGATGCGGGCGGCGGCCAGCTTCGTGCGCATGCCGCCGCTGGAATAGCCGGGGGGCGGCTCGCCGCCCATGGCCTCGATCTCGGGCGTCAAAACGGGGATGAGCGGGAGGTGCCGCGCCGCCGGGTCCTTCTTGGGGTCGGCGGTGTACAGGCCATCGATGTCGGACAGCAGCAGAAGCTGGTCGGCCTGCACCATCTCGGCAACCCGGGCGGCCAGGCGGTCGTTGTCGCCGAAGCGGATTTCGGCCGTCGCCACGCTGTCGTTCTCGTTGATCACCGGGATGCAGCCGAGGCCCAGCAGCGTGGTCAGCGTCGCCCGGGCGTTCAGGTAGCGGCGACGGTCCTCGGTGTCCTCCAGCGTCAGCAGAAGCTGGGCGGCGATCAGGCCGTGCGCGGACAGCGCCTGCGTCCAGGCCTGCGCCAGGCGGATCTGCCCCACGGCGGCGGCGGCCTGCTTTTCCTCGAGCCGCAGGCGGGGGTGCAGCAGGCCCAGCACCGGCCGCGCCAGCGCGATCGCGCCAGAGGAGACGATGATGACCGATGCGCCGCGGGCGCGCGCGGCGGCGACGTCGGCGGCGACGCCCAGCAGCCAGGCGGTGCGGGGCTGGTCATGATCGACGACCAGGGCAGACCCGATCTTGACCACCAGGATGCGGGCATCGGCCAGGCTGGGCGCCGTCATGCAAGGACGCGGAGGCTGGCCTGGTGGGCGTGGACCCGGTCCATCAGCGCGCGGACGACCTGGGGCAGGCCGTCGCCGGAGATGCCGGACAGCAGCATGACGTCCTGGCCCGACGCCTTCTTCAGCGCGGCGCGGCGGGCGCTGATCTCCCGCGGGGTCATCGCGTCGGTCTTGTTCAAGACCAGCAGCTCCGGCTTGTCGGCCAGCCCGGCCCCGTAGGAACGCAGCTCCTCGCGCACCGTGCGCCAGGCCTTGACCGGGCTGCCGGCGGCGCCGTCCACCAGATGAAGCAGCACGGCGCAGCGCTCCACGTGGCCCAGGAACCGGTCGCCGAGGCCGGCGCCCTCATGCGCGCCCTCGATCAGGCCGGGGATGTCGGCGATCACGAACTCCTCGGAGTGCGACAGGCGGACGACGCCCAGCTGCGGGTGCAGCGTGGTGAAGGGGTAGTCGGCGATCTTCGGCCGGGCGGCGGAGACGACGCTCAGGAAGGTGCTTTTGCCGGCGTTCGGCAGGCCGATCAGGCCGGCGTCGGCGATGAGCTTGAGGCGGAGCCACACCCAGCGCTCCTGGCCGGGGTAGCCCGGCGTGGCCTTGCGGGGGGCGCGGTTGGTGCTGGACTTGAAGTGCGCGTTGCCGTGGCCGCCGTCGCCGCCACGGCACAGCACGACGCGCTTGCCGGCCGTGTCGAGGTCGGCGATCAGGGTTTCGCGGTCGTCATCGAGGATCTGGGTGCCGATCGGGACGACGATGGTGACGTCGGGCGCTGCGGCCCCGGTGCGGTCGCTGCCGGAGCCGTTGCCGCCCTTTGGCGCGCGGAAGTGCTGGCTGTAGCGGAAGTCGATCAGGGTGTTGAGGTTCTGCGCGGCGATGAAGATGATGTCGCCGCCGCGGCCGCCGTTGCCGCCGTCCGGGCCGCCGAACTCCATGAACTTCTCACGCCGGAAGGCGATGACGCCGTTGCCGCCGTCACCGGATCGCACGTAGATCTTGGCCTGGTCGAGGAACTTCATGAGGTGGGCCTAAAACGAAAAAGGGGCCGGCTTGCGCCGACCCCTGCTTTTATGCGGGCCGCGTCGCCGATGGTTATTCGGCGGCCTTGGCAACCGGTTCGACAGAAACGTGCACGCGGCCTTCGGACTTGCGGGTGAACTTCACATGGCCATCGACCAGGGCGAAGATGGTGTGGTCCTTGCCGAGGCCCACATGGGTGCCCGGCTTCATCTTCGTGCCGCGCTGGCGGATGATGATGTTGCCGGCGACGACGGCCTCGCCGCCGAACTTCTTGACGCCCAGGCGGCGCCCGGCGGTGTCGCGGCCGTTGCGGGACGAGCCGCCTGCCTTCTTATGTGCCATGGTTCAGGCCTCCTTAAGCGGGAACGGTCTCGGCCGCGTGGGCCGGGACGGGTTCAGCGGCGCCGGTTTCGGCGGCGACAGGTGCGTGGTGGCCAGCAGCTTCGATGCCGGCGATGCGCAGCACGGTGACATGCTGGCGATGGCCGTTCTTGCGGCGGCTGTTCTGGCGGCGGCGCTTCTTGAAGATGATGATCTTCTCGAGCCGGTCCTGCGCGATGACGGTGGCCGTCACGGTGGCGCCGGGCACGAACGGTGCGCCGATAGAGGCCCCGCCGGCGTCGCTGCCGACCGCCAGGATTTCGGTGAAGGTGATCGTCTCGCCGGCCTCGCCAGCCAGCTTCTCGACCTTGAGCACGTCGTTTGCGGCGACGCGGTATTGCTTTCCGCCGGTGCGGATGACTGCGAACATCTATGTTGATCCCGTATGGCGGTTCCGGCGATGCCGGACGGCCCTTTTTGTGGACATGGGACAGCCGGGCTCGTTGGCCCCGCTGCCGGAACCGGAGCGTGTAGACGGGCGGGATGGGGCTGTCAACGTGGCCCGCATGCCCCGTTGCGGCCCGGCGCCCGACGGATTATACACCTGCCCCGCGGGAGAGGTGGCCGAGCGGCTTAAGGTGGCGGTCTCGAAAACCGTTGTAGGGTTAAACCTACCGTGGGTTCGAATCCCACCCTCTCCGCCAAACCCTTCTCTTAACCGACTGACCTATCTTGTAAAAACTGTGGTCAGAAAGATCTGGTCCACAACCTGGTCCACATCCATGATTGGATATGGACGGTCTGACGGCGCTGTCGGCGCGCTTGACCGCGTTAAACCGTTCCGTTTCACTGAATGTCGTCGCAGACCTGTTTCGCTTCTGCGACCAGCAGCGCGCACAGCCGCCGCAGCTCCACCATCCGCCCCGAAAACCGTCCGTGC